>DAOWIP010000050.1 GCA_030640865.1 Sedimentisphaerales bacterium
AACATCGACCTTCTCCGGAAGAATATCAGCAAAAAGTTGAGAGACACTGGAAAATTCCTGACGTGTGTTCTGTAATATTTTATTGAGTCCGCTTTTATCAAGCCCAAATACCTTCCCGGCATATTCGGCCAGGCTGACGTCCTCCTTTGTAAGTGATTCCGGATCGTTCAGCGAGAGCGTTCCGACAAAATAGGCAATCTGCCCCAACTGAAGTTTCTCGTCCCGGCTTGGCTGCGACTTCGAACGTGTGTGATGGTTGCGTATGGGCTGGGCTAACAGGTCCGGAAGCGACCACTGCTTCGTGATCACCGCGGACGCGGCTACATGATCGAACTTAAAAAGCTCACACTCCAATTGGAAAAGTGAGGACTGCGAGTTATGACAATCGTGCCACAAATGGGCATATTGCCGGCCGTAAGCCTCGACCAGAAACGGAATCCCACAGTTCTGCAGCAAACCAATCAGAAAGGCCTCTTCGCTCCGATCAGGGCAGTAATGGTTGGCAATCTGACGCGCCAAAACCCCTCGAAAAACACAGCGATGCCAGAAATCGGCCATGTCAAAACCATACGCTTCGAACTTGTTCAGTGCGGTGGCCAAATGGAAACCGAGCGAAATCGATTGAACATATTTGAGTCCGAGGACCCTGATAGCCCGCTCCAGTGTCGTGGCCTTATTCCGCAAACCATAGTAAGCCGAATTGGCAACCCTCAACAGATTCGATGACATACCCTGATCGGTCTCAATAACACGGGCAAACTGGGAAAAATTGGCATTATCGTCCTTACATAGCTCTATGAGCTTCTGAGCCACCATAGGCAAAGTTGGAATATTGGCCTTTTTCAGCAACTCATCTAATCTGGCCTCCCCCGATAACTCCGTTTGTGTTACAGGACCATCAATCATATAACCTTCTCATTCTCCCACCCTCCGATATTTAAATGCTAAACACGACTCCCAATGCTAATTGAATAATCGGCCGTTACTGTATTGCAAATTAGTCTTAAATGATAATATCCCCCTGAAAACAGGCTAACTTTGCACCACAGGCAAATGTATCCCCTCGACGATAACACCTAAAAATCATATAGGAAAACGACCGTCCGATAAGTGGAAATATTGGTAACATATCCGGTAACCGTTCATGCGTAATAAAACACGGCCGACACGACCGTGGCACACCACATCTCATCCTCCGCAACAGGAACTAAATAGAAATCGTGTGGGCCATAGGCCCACCCTACTTGAAAACCCGTGAATGGTTACCATATCCACAATCTGCGGCAATTTGCAAAAATGTATAAAAACAGAAGACAACCATGCTTTAGCTTGCTTATGCTTTGCATAAGCCACGCGTAAAGCATGCCACCCACCTAATCTTCTTAAGTATAATAATCGAGCACTAATCGCGATCAGGTGTGATAATCGGCATTGATCGTAACGTAATCACGTGACAGGTCGCAAGTATAGCAGAAATCACTATATGTACCCGCTCCAAGATCAACCTCGACCCGCCATTGTTTTGCCTTCATTTTACGACTAAGCCCTCGCGCGTCAAAGCGGCAGGGTCGGCCGCGACGATATACCATTGTTCCGGCAATCCTGCAGGATAAACCCGCCTCATCAAATTTCGCTCCGCTATAACCGACGGCACTGATGATTCGTCCCCAATTGGGGTCGGCACCGTTAAATGCCGTCCGCACAAGAGGACTGTTCACTATGGCACGCAAAGCAGAATGGGCCTGCTTTTGTGAAGCTGCCTGCCTGACCGTTACCGTAACAGCACAAGTAGCACCCTCACCATCAGCGGCCATCTGACGCGCCAAATCGTCACATACCTCCCATAACGCCTTATTAAAGCGATCAAAGGCAACCCCCGCACTGGTAATCCGGCGGTTAGCCGCCGCGCCCGAGGCCATCGCAATCACCGTATCACTTGTACTCATGTGATTATCGATTGTTACCTTGTTAAAGGTGGCACGAACACTCTGCTTTAATGCGCGACGCAGTAATAGCGGCGAAATATCGACGTCAGTCGTAATGAACGCCAGCATAGTCGCCATATTCGGCGCAATCATCCCGCTACCCTTGGCAGTGCCGGCAATCTGTATGAGTTGTCGGTTCGGTTTTAACGGCCGATACGCCATCTTGACCTTGGTGTCAGTGGTCATAATCGCCTTGGCCAAATCACGGCCGGAACCGGCTGAACG
>DAOWIP010000132.1 GCA_030640865.1 Sedimentisphaerales bacterium
CAGGTACTTAGATGTTTCAGTTCCCTGCGTTGGCTCGTGACGGCCTATACATTCAGCCGTCCGTGATGCTATCTGGTTGCCCAGTAACAACGGGTTGCCCCATTCGGAGATCCTGGGATTAACGGTCGTTTGACACCTGCCCCAGGCTTATCGCAGCCTACCACGTCCTTCATCGCCTCTTGACGCCAAGACATCCACCATGCACCCTTAGTAGCTTGATCACATTATTTTTTAGCTGTCGTGACCAAACTCCCAAAATGCGCTTATTGAGTGAACCCTCGGAATTAATCGAAACACAATCAATTGCGTTTCATTCTGAGTGTTCTGACGCCAAACGCTCTTATAAAGAGCACTTAGCGTTTTTCAGTTGATATCACTTATCCTCGTATTAAATTGTCAAAGAGCATATGTAAGATTAAAGATTATAACGCCATAGAAATAAAAAGCAAAAAGAAAATCTTATATTTTCAATTTTTTTTTCATTTTCGCAGCTTTACAACCTTCCAGTCCTTAAACATCTATCTCTACATTGCATGGAGCCGATCGGAATCGAACCGACGACCTACTGATTGCAAACCAGTCGCTCTCCCAGCTGAGCTACGGCCCCTTAATATTTATCCAGCCGTCGATCTCCACTCTTTCTACTGTACAAAATGCTTGTCAGTTGATCTTGTCTTTTATCCAGCCGACAAACCAGGCCAATATAGCCACGGCAAAGACAGCCATCCCCAGCCATCGGATTAAACGCATTGCCAAAATCGGCTCTATCATCCTGTCCGAGCCTTTCTGTCACTTTAGCCCTCGGCTTTATGCCGGTGGTTTATAACTCATTTTGGTTCCAGTTCTGCCTGGCAATGCCCTCGATAAACACGCATCGCCGAAAATAATCTAATGGGCCCAGATGGATTCGAACCATCGACCTCACCGTTATCAGCGGTGCGCTCTAGCCAACTGAGCTATGAGCCCTCCAGTTCTCGCTTTTGGGCCTCCCGGCCGGTATTGCCCAGCCGCCGTCTGTGCCAAACAGAAAAAGCGGCTACGCCACTTCCTTGCCAACACCAAAACTTACGATCAACAGTTGAGCAATGTCTTATATCAACGCCAAAGGCAACGGTCAAGATAAAAAATTAAAAAAATTCACCACAAACGAATTTTTTACCTGAAATCTAATATTCAATTGCGTCCGGGCCACATTTTCCCCCTATAAACGGATAATATATGATAACAGTACAAGTAAGGCCGAGTCAATAGGTTTCTTTGTTTTTTTCCACAATAGGAGTTAATTATCATAAATTATTATGGCAAGCCAAAGCGGATTCCGATAATATTCAGGATGCCTTCAAAAAAGGCTTCTTTAATAGGAATCCTGATGCAGTGATCAGGATTGAATTTTCCCGTTAGTATGCGGGTAAGTAGCCTTACGACAATATGTTACGGTTTCGCTCGCGGGAATTCCCATACGCGGTGCGTATAAACAAACTTTTAAGGGAGAATTGGGCGAATGACAATGGAACTTGGGCCTAAAATAGAAGTAAATCATGAAGGAGCGGTAACCGTAGTGGAGTTGCTGGACGAGGAAATCCTGGAAGAAGGCACAATCAATATTATAGCGGATTCGCTGTTCGCGGTGGTAGCGGATAATCCGAGGATAAAACTGCTGCTGAGCTTTACGCGGGTAAGGCATCTCAGCTCCAGTGCGTTGGGCACCCTGATTCGGCTGAACAAGTGGGTGGAAGAAAGTAACGGGATGTTGAAAATTTGCCATTTGCGCAAGTCTCTGCTGGAAATATTCAAGATCACCAAATTGAACCGCCTGTTTGACATCTATGAGGATAAAGCAACCGCTTTGAGCAACTTCAATAACTGACGATAAACATTGCCATGCCAGCCCAGATATACCAGGAAATCGAGATTCACAGCATTTACGCACAGGCGAAAAAAACCGAGGATGGTATCATTGCCGCGGCCCAGACCCACGGCTACAGCGAGGAAGACATATTTGCCCTGCGGTTAAGCCTCGAAGAGGCCCTTTCGAACGCTATCCGGCACGGTAATAAGCAAGACCCAAAAAAAACCATCACTATCCGCTATTACGTGAACGAGGACCGCATCGATATTTATATAGCCGACGAGGGCACAGGTTTTGATCCGATAAAGGTTCCTGATCCAACTATGGCTGAGAATCTGGAAAGCCCACATGGGCGGGGAATCCTGCTGATGAGGGCTTATATGAACCTGGTTGAGTATAACGACACAGGCAATGTCATACATATAATCAAACTGAACGACGGTTGCGTTAATCCAACAAACCCCAAGCGCTAAGCGCTAGCGCCGGGTACATTAATCCAACGAAACGTTTTTTTACTACTAACTAATTCCTGTTGCGAAAGATGAGATATAGCGTGCCACGGCCGTATCGGCCGTGTTTTATTACGTTCTTCACGTAGCCTCGTAGGGTGGGCCTATTGGCCCACGCGGTCTTGCTGGAGACTAAAAAATGAAGCAAATCACAGCCGGGGAAGGCATTTCGCACTGTAGAGGCATAACCTTCCTTATCTTTTTTCTGATTTTGGCCCAAACAGGCTGCCAGCCGCGACAAAGCAGCCAACTACCAGCCCCAACGGTCAGACCGGTGCAATGGCGTTACAGTTCCGCGGTTACCACCCCAATTTATACTATGTCGGAAACGGTTGCGAATGCCGAACCGGACCTGCGGGCACCGGCCGGCTGGATTTCGCCGACGCGTCTTGCGGCCAAACGCGATTGGAAGGGAATCATTATCCATCATTCCGCGGACGAAGCCGGCGATGCGATTGATTTCGACCGGGTCCATAAAATAAGAGGCTGGGACGGACTGGGTTACCATTTTGTTATTAACAACGGAAACAGCAATCACGGCCGAAGGGACGGGGCGGTCGAGGTGGGCTTTCGCTGGAGGAAACAGATTCAGGGCGCTCACTGCCGGGTCAGTCCGACTGACGACAATTACTGGAACGAGCACACGATCGGCATCTGTCTCGTAGGCGACTTCGAGAAACACCGACCCACCGAGGCACAATGGCGATCGCTGGTAAAACTTATCCGCTTCCTCCAGCAACGATACGCGATTCCCACCAGCGGGATCATCGGCCATCGAGACGTCAAACCGACTAAATGTCCCGGAAAATACTTTTCATTCAGCGAACTGCGACGACGCCTGGCGAATCCATAAAAAAATCATCTTACATCAGGCATAAAACACTTTACCGGTTTGCCTGAAAAATAATGATGTCGTTACAGTTTTTTGACAAAGTCATTTAATAAATTGACTACCACCTCAATAGTTTCTTTTTTGGGTACAGGAATTTCAAGATGCTGTCGGCCGGTAGCTTTATCCGTTTCGACCTTGAAACCGGAAGATATCGTTTTGCTTGACTTATACGACGGATCTTTTGCTTCAGCAAAACTCTGGCCAATCCTGCCAAGCAATGACAACCCCGCTGAAAGTATCTCATTCCATCCCTGTTGTGGTTCTGATGTTAGCGCCTGCTGTTTTGTTATATCTGAAGGCTTGTGCTCCGGTTTGTCCTGATCATCACCGTTTGTTGACTTTTGCGGCATAGGCTCCGGGATGGCATTGGTGGCCTTATCAACCGAGTCCATAAAACGTTTCATTCTGCTACCGCCCAGAAATACTTCATTTTCTCCCCCGTCAAGAACACCGGTAAACAGTGACTTCTTAAAAGATAAAAGCGAAAGCATGCCATGCTCAATAGTTCCCTGGGCAACAAAATTCACCACGCGAACAGGTCTTCGCTGGCCCAGACGGTGCACACGACCGATACGCTGATCCAGCACGGCCGGGTTCCACGGCAGGTCCATATTAACAACAGCAGAGGCATTCTGTAAATTCAGGCCGACACCGCCGGCATCGGTCGAGAGGAACACACGGCAATCGGAATCACCTTTGAATTGTTTTATAAGTTCTTTTCTTTTAGGGCTGGGGATTCTGCCATGAAACAGAACATAATTCTTTTTGATTGACGCGAGTCGGTCCAGAAGAATTTCATGCGTACGCAGCCATTGACTGAATACCACAACTTTTGCCTTCGGCTCTTCGAATATTTCCTCAAGCAATGAAATCAATTCGTCCGACTTGACGCCGAAATCTGTTTTCTTGTCAAGCAGATAAGTGCTGTTGCAGCTCATACGCATATTCTGCAGGGCAATCATTAATATGTGCCTGTCGGTTTCCGATAAAAAGCTGAGCCGCCTCCATTTAGCCACGATCCGCGCTACTGTTTCACGGTTTTCATCATGGTGCTTCATCTGCTCTTTCGTCATCGGCACAAAATAGTTCTTCTCCAGTCGCTCCGGCAATTCCTTGAGAACTTCGCCTTTGTTCCGTCGAATCAGGATAGAATCCAGGCTTTTGGCGATTTTTTTGAGATTACAGTATCCAACTACTTTGCCGTCTTCATCGACACGTTGATGTTCGTGCAAAAAGCGAAACAATGGGCCGAGGTGAAACCGATCGACAAATTCGACTATGGAATGCAACTCTTCAAGTCGGTTTTCCAGGGGGGTTCCGGTTAAAACAATGGCATATTGCGACTCGAGTTCTTTAACGCTTTGTGCGGTTCGGGTTTTCCAATTTTTGATTCGTTGCGCCTCATCAAGAATAATCATCTCCGGTGCCCAGTTGCGGATAAGATCGAGATCGCGGTGAATTACATCATAATTGGTGATTTTGTAGAATGAATCATCGTTACACAAAACTTCTCGTTTCACCAAAGACCCTTCCACAACTATTGCCGACCGATTGCTGAATTTTTCGATCTCCTGTTTCCATTGATGTTTCAGCGAGGTTGGCGCGACGATAAGCACACGTTCGAGCCCAACGGTTTTCGCCAATATTTCTATGGCCGCAATAGCCTGAATTGTCTTGCCGAGTCCCATATCATCAGCCAACAGGCTCCGTCCAGCCTGTGCGACGAACAAGGCCCCTTTACACTGATACGGGTATAACGGAACCTTAAGCAATTTCCTGAAGGCGGCACTTCTGACCCCATTTGGAAAAGCCTTCTCAATACGCATTTTCAGATACGCCTGGTCACGCACTCTGGCGATAAATCGTAACGCGTCTTCATAGCACCGTAAATCATTATCGATTGTGATAGCCTTTTTCATAAAGGTATCGAATCGTATGTATCCCAATGGCTTAAGGACTCCATTTTTATCAAAGTATCGTGTAGCAAGAGCAATCAACGCCGGTGGACATTCCGTACCGGGATGAAATATCACTTCTCGTTTTGCTCCATAACGGACATAAACCTCCGAATATGGCGGTTGATACCCATTTGCGAAGGCTTTTTTGCCACCCCGTTTACGCTGTAACCTGGCAAGTGTAAATTCGATGTGCTTACATGTACCAAGACTATTGACCGTAAAATCCGGACAGGAGCAATAGTTATCTCCGCATTTCAGCCCGCGTATCGCGACGCGATACTCACCTTTGGTTTTGGGGTTGGTAACTATAAACTCAGAAAAGATCGGCTCATCGCCGATATTCTTAAGGCGGAAATCCTGCTCACGGCCAAATTCTCTTCGCAGCGCAATCTGCCATTGTTCCAATCCCATATCTTCCGGTTTGCGCGATCGAGGGGTCTTTCTCGCCGCCGCCTTTTTCCTTGATGTTTTCTTCTTTTTAGCTACACGTTTAGTAACACTGCCTGAGTTTTTGTTAAGACTATTACTTAATTTCTTGCCGGCCTTAATATTGTATTTCTTAATCTTTGCCATCTGTACCGTCCTCAAAAAAGATAGATTTGTTTATTATGGTATCGCGTAATACTAACATGCCGTATTCAGATTGCAACGATATTCCGCTCGGATTAATATTGGACCGAGTAGCTGCCGGACTTGTGTGGCGTCCGCAATTTTCAAGGACAGTAAATTAAGGGAACATCAAAGATAACCAAGACCCGACAACTGGTCTTCTACCCTGGCTTGTTCCTCATCGGTATATTCCGTGGACAGTGAATTGTCTCGAGTTATATCCTCATATTGTACTGATGGTGGTTCATCAAAAGCCTTGCTCAATACCTTACCGTCCACATGGCTTGGAACCGGCACACCGAGATAAGCCAATACAGTAGGCACAATATCAACTATGTTCCCGTCCAGCTTTGCGCCCTCCCGGATTCCGGGGCCGTTGGCAACCAGGACGCCGTCCCGGCCGTGCGTACCCGGATAAACATCAGAAGCAACAATAACATCACCTAAAGGATAAATCTTCGTGACATACCCTTCCTGGTACTGCACTACCAGATCGGGCAGGGAATCACTATCCTTACCTAATCCATAGGTTTCCTCGCCAGTAGTAATCCGGTCAATAACAGGTTTCTGTGTGCCCGGCCCAAAATCATTTAATAGTTCTTCCTTTATTTGTTGGGCCAATTCAATTCGCTGCTGTTTTGTACCGTTGATATAGAGTATGCCGGCCATCCCGCCCAGACAAAAGGCCCGGGTCTTTTCAAAGTCGAGTATGCGCCTGAGATGGCTCAGCAATTCCTCACAATAAAGTTTTTTCTTATCGTCGTTACTGAATTTCTGTATGGTACTACCGTACAGCCGAGCCAGCATCTTCAGTGGCGGAATCTTTCTTTTGGTAATCTCCCAATTCGTTTCCTTTTTCGGCAGGAGATGCAGATATCCTCGTTGTCTGAGCCAGAGATTGATTGCGAAAAAACCTTTCGCCTGGCAGAAACCATGATCTGAAGCGATTAACGTCAACGTTTCCTGTCCCGCGGCAGCGACGAGTCTGCCTATAGCATCATCACAAAACCGATAAAACGGCAGAGCTTCTTTACGCTGCTCGGGAGAATGGCCCTTGGCGGTCTGGTCCAGAGCGTCCCATGTTCTGTGCTGCATAGCATCACTGCTTTGCATTTGTATACAAAAAACATCCCAGTTTTCCGCCTGCATAAGTTCGAGGGCAACCTGAGTCCTTGTTTTTTCGGTAGCGATGGACTGTTGGGCAAATTCTTTTACTGTGTCCTGAAAACGGTTGTTCACGATAAGATAATTTCTTTGCGGCTTGATATATTTATTATATGCCTCCGGCGGATGGACGGTTTCCGGTGAGAGTTTCGGGCATAAAAGTCCGGGAATGATAATCCCATTGATCTTGGGCGGCGGGGAACTTACCGGCATATTCAAACTAATTGCCCGCAGACCGGCTCTGTCGAGCAATTCCCACAGGCTCGGCATCGCGTTGTCGGCAAAGCTGTTCAGGCTGATCTTTTTCAGGTTGCGGTCGTATCGATGAAAAGCAAAGATGTTTGTCTGACCGGGAAGGCAGCCCGTTTGGAATGACGACCACGCCGGCGATGTCTCAAAGGGCATGACACTCCATAAAATACCATGGGTGCCATTATTTACCAAATTCGCCAGGTTGGGCATCACGCCTTCAGACATAAAGTCACGTCCTAAACGCCAGGTAAAGCCGTCCATGCCGATAATTAACACACGTTTTTTAGCAATCATAAAATATGCTCCTAACCACTGAATTATAACAGGCAGGTCCCCTTCCTGTCAAGCAAGTGCTCATACTCAATCCAGCCGGTTTGTCCGTATTGACTTTATTGGCCGCAGGGTTTATTATACCGGTTCATAAAAACTGAATCCTAAAATCTTCAACGTGTACCGAAGAATACGGAATGATTGGGTAATGCAGATATTATGAAAATCAGCAGGTTTTTGAAAAAGATAAAGCTTTACGGCTGCGTAATGTCGCTACGAAATACCGCCGAGAAACAACTACTGCGACTAAAATACATTGCTTATAAAAACAAAGCAAGACGACTCCGTCAAATCAACATAAAATCGGCAAGTGGACCAAAGGTGTTGATAGTGATGAACGCGGGGGGCATTGGTAATGAGATAGAAGCCACCCCACTTGTACAGGCCGCCCGATTGCTGTGGGCCAAGGCGGAAATTACAATCCTAATCTCACCGGGTGGTCTGTTTGAGAACTGGTGCATACCCAATAAAACTATCGATTCCGAAAAGTACCTAAAGGGCCAGACTTTCAACCATACGTTCTTCGCCTATTGGGAATGGAAAAATATCAATCGATGGAATGTGGAATGTGAGCCGGGGCAAATCCATTTTCCCAGGATTCGGCTGAACAGGTTGTTTCTCAAGCCGGAGAGAGAATATTATATCGATATGCTCAGGAGATTGGGATATAATGGCTCTGTCCCACCTTTATATGTTTCCATAAAACAGCCCAAAATATATGTTCCTTCCGCCAATTTCCGAATTTGCCTGGTACCGGGAGGCAAAAAAGAGCATCGATGGCGGCATAAACACTGGCCGTTCTATGATAAACTCGCCCAACTGTTGTTGCAAAAATATCATCAGGGACATATTTACATTATAGGCACCAAAGAAGACGATATACCAGGACAACTGCCACATGATCCCAGAGTAACCGATCTACGTGGGCGATTGAGTCTCGCTGAAACCGGATGGGTGCTTAAAAACGCGAATCTGGTCATCGGTAACGACTGCGGCCCCATGCACATCAGCGATGCCGTTCAGACATCTTCCCTTATAATCTTCGGGCCAACTTGCGAGGTTAAAAACAGGCCACAAAATAATTCCATCCCGATTAGTATTGATATTTTCTGCCGACCCTGCCAGTATAACCTTGCTCTGCTTGATAATTGCCCGGACTCGCGGTGCATGAACCAGCTTACCCCTGAGATGGTTATGGAAAAAATTCAGGCTACGAAATTCCGATTATAGCAATTTTAATCGTAACATATCCATAGCGGTATTCACCGCTCGGCGTCGGACACGGTCGCGACTACCCGGAAATACATTACGGGCAACCTTAACTCCATCCTCATCCGCAAGGCCGATATAAACCAAGCCCACGGGTTTTTCCTCTGTGCCGCCTGTAGGACCGGCGATGCCGGTAATGCCCAGACCATAATCCGCTCCCGCCAATTGCCGGGCCCCCGCGGCCAAATCAGAAGCGACCTGCTCGCTAACAGCTCCGAAACTCTCGATAGTGGCGGGGTTGACACGCAAAAAATCAATCTTGGCATTGTTACTGTATGTAACCCACCCAGCCTTGAAATAGCCGCTGGAACCGGAAATATCGGTCAGCTCCTTAGCCAACAGCCCTCCGGTACAACTTTCCGCAACAGCCACAGTCATATCCCCCCGCCGCAACAATCCACCAACTACGCTTGGCAACGTATCCTCATCACAGCCGAAGACAAAGTCTCCCAATCGCCTGCGTAATTCCCGCTCAACCGGTTCAATCAACGCGCCAGCAGCTTCCTCATCAGGGCCGCGTGAAATAATCCTTATACTCACAATACTATGGGCTGCGGTACTATTAACCACGGGATTACGGCCGCGGCCCATCATATCACCCAGAATCTCAGCGATATTCGACTCACCTGTACCATAAATATGCAGGGTCCGATAAGCATACACCTTTTTATCGCCCCCTGCCGAGACTATTTGTCGCAGTTTATCTTTGACTGACTCATCGAACATTGCCTTCATCTCGGCGGGAACACCGGGCAGGAAAAAAACGGACGTCTTGCCGATTCGAGCGGCGATACCCGGTGCCGTACCGACATTATTTTCAAGGACATCACATCCACAAGGGATCATTGCCTGGATGCGATTGGTCTGTGACATTGGTTTGTTCAGCCGAACAAAAAACTGTTCGATACGATCCAGTGAGGGCTGATGCAATTTAAGTTTGGTTTCCAGCACCTTTGCCAGGGCGTGGCGTGTCAGATCGTCATCGGTCGGGCCTAACCCGCCGGTAACCAACACAACATCGGCAGCGTTATTACTACCCCGCGAATCGCCGGCTTCATTGTTCAAAGCGAAGGATATACCACCTGTCCGCCGCAACTGACCCACAATTGCGTCAATGTCATCGCCTACGGTTATATGTTTGCGGACAGTGATCCCCAGTGAGGACAATTGTCTGCTCAGCCACGCGGCATTAGTATCAATCGTCTGACCGAGAATCAGTTCGTCACCAATACTAATGATAATAGTGTTCATATTTTAGTAGGGTGGGCCTGGGCGCCGCGCAAAAAACTACTTGAAGATAGCGCTTTCTTTGCGCCACAATTCCAGCCACAATTCTCTTTCATAAGACGAAAGTTCAATGCCCGTCGAGTCTGTCAAACGCAGCGAAATGTTTACCATCTTTGTCTCGTCCGGCACCGCCGCCAGAGACATCTCAGCCACCAGTATCGCGTTGCTCGCCGGAATATCGATGCTCTTTACGCCCGCCAGCAGTTTTTTACCGCCCGTTTTCATTTTCCACGACACTTTGCAATCCTTGAATTCCCTGGCGAAATCATTAGCTATCCACACTTCCATACTCTTGCCCTCTTTTTGGACCTGGAACAGCGGAACCAGCGGACGGTTCACCTTGGCCATCTCATAGTAGGCCTTTTTCGGGCAGAGATTCGAGCTGACAATCGCTTTCGGCCAGAAGCTCGGCAGCGGCTCGGCAAAATAAAACATTATATAACCGGACAATTTATCCGGTGATATACGAAAGGTGGTTGTTCTTTCGGCCAGGAGCATCGCCTGATAATTCTGACTGGCCTCGATATACTCTCCGAGATTACGCGGGACTTTCCCATAGAAGCCCACTTTCTGTTTCAGGCCATCTTTTTTAACCTGGAAATAACCTTTCAGGACATCCACATCGGGCGAATCGGGCACCTCGAATTGCGGCGGAAAGATACTTTTCATTGTTTCATAGGAATCCAGTGCTTCAGCGCCGTACTCACCCATCACAAATTTACTGTTCA
>DAOWIP010000302.1 GCA_030640865.1 Sedimentisphaerales bacterium
AACAAAAACGCTTCGAGAAACTACAGAAAATATACAACGACCGCGAAGAACTCTTGGGTAATATCAATTACCCGGGAGTTATCGAGCGGGCCGCTGTTAATCAACTTCGCTATCAGCCCATTCAGGCTGCCCACGCTGAGCCGCAGCCCCTGCCGAAGGTCTGGCCGGCACTGGAAAGTGCCTTGGCCGGCGTGGATCGAACGGCCACAAGCCAAAAACAGCCCTTTTTACAAAGCACCGCCGAGGCCCTGGCCGAAAGCCCCTCCTCACGATTCCTCCTGTTCGCAATCGGATCAGGACTGGTACTGCTGAGCCTGACCTGCTTCAACCGAAGCCATGCGAAGCCATAATCAACACGATTGACAAGTGTTGACGCCAGCGTCAAAAGTACTTTGCACCCTCGATTTTGGAGCGTTGACATCGTTTTTGTGGCGTTTTTCGGACTTTTGGCGGTTGCATCAGTATTTGCTAATATCCCCACCATTCCCTTATTATACTTATGCAGTCTAAAGTATAATATAATGTCACTTACGAAACGAAAGTATAATAACACGTAACTATTTGTATATAAATTAGTTATAGCGACAAAGTCATGCTTCAGCTTACTAACAACAAATCGGCGTTATTCTATAAAAATAGTGTTATTATTTCCTTATGCTATTTATTGTGCAATAATTAGCATAAAGAATATGTTATCCAGGGAAACTTGCGTACCGTGAAAACCTCTGATTTTGACAAGAAAAGTCCAGGTAGGTTGGTGCCTATGATTATTCAAGTTGATGGATGAACTTTTTGTTATGCCTGTAACTACGATTTCGCGGTCGGAAAAACTTCTGAAGGTAACCCATGAAACCGCACGTAAATATATTGGTATCCTTGTTGAGGGTGGAATATTGAGAGAAACAACCGGGAGAAAAAGGAATCGAATCTATCTTGCCGAAGAGATTATGCGTACGATAAGCGATTGAAATTCTGGGCCGTTTTTTTATTGCCACAAAGGCACCAATGCACGAAGAATATAAAGAATATTCAGCCACGAATTGACATGGCGCGGCCTTCGGCCGCAACCAGAAATAGTTTAACCACGGATTTCGCGGATTGCACTGATTAAGAAAAGACAAAAGAATAAATTGAACAAAAGATAGCAAAGAAAACGAAGAATACAGAATGTAGAAAAGAGAAGGTTTCGCTTCGCAAAGCTATTAATTGCAGGCGAGACGCCTGCGGTACAGGTTTTTTAAGGCATCGCAAAGTACTGAATTGATCGTGAAGAAGTAAATCATAATATATCAGCAATAAACAGATTACGATAAGCCGAATTGAAAAACGTGCATAAAAAAAAAGAATTACAAGATAGTATTACAGAGATATTTGACAGGATTACAGGATAATACAAACAGATCAAAATCATACCGTTGAAGGGATGTTTTCATGATAGAATGGTTTAAGAATCTATCGAATGCTGAAAAGATTGCGATTGTCGCGATTGTCGTCCCGGTTTGTCTGGCTGTTATTGGTGGATTATTAAAATGGTTATCAGGAAAAAAGGGAAAGACTATTCATCAGGAAGGTTCCGGTCATGCGGCTGCGAATATAGATGGACACAAGAACATTATTGCGGGTGGAAATATAAATACGGGTATAGACTCGGATGCAGTACTAAATACACTCGTTAGGACGTCGAAACAACTCGGCCAGTCAAAAGAAAAAGATATAAATCAACAGGAAACAATAAGGCAACTCGAAGAACGGTTGGCACAGGCACAAATCATCATAGATACCAACCTACAGCAGATACCACAGCCCACACAGGAGGCAAAAGACCTGGCGGCACAGATCGAAGATGATGCCAGGCCTTACGCCCTGGCTTTGAAGGCCATTGCCGAAGGCCGCGACGCTCAGGCCGATGAACTGCTGGATGAGACCCAGAAGCTGCTGGATCAGGTCCAAGAACAAAAGGACCGGGCGCAGATCAAGATATATCTGGCCCGCATGCAAAACGCGACCTATGCAGGCAGACCCCGAGACGCCTTGCCGTATTGCGATTTGATGAAACCGCTGGCCGGTAATGATTCGCTAATCCTGAACGAAATAGCTACGGTGTACTATGAAAATGCAAATTATAAAGAGGCCGAGCCATTGATGCGGCGGGTAGTTACGATATTGGAAAATCCTGGCGGAGAACCGCTTCCTAATTATACCGGTGCCCTCAACAATCTGGCGGTATTGCTTGAGGCTACGAACCGGCTGAAAGAGGCCGAGCCTTTGATGCGCCGCGCCCTAACCATCGATGAAGCTTCCTTTGGCGCCGATCATCCGAATGT
>DAOWIP010000578.1 GCA_030640865.1 Sedimentisphaerales bacterium
AAGGTTGGGGTTAAGATAGGCAAGACAGTATCAAGAAGCAACTAAAGTTATCATTCGTCAACTGACAATCATCAGGCCGAGAAAGGCCGAGAAAAAATACTCTTTTTCGGGGTGGAGCATTTTACTTTTTCAATTTTTACGAATAAATTGACACTACGTCAAATACACTTTTCCCACAATCTTTGGGACGATATCAAGAAGTGAGGAATTTCAGATGGAGAGTTTTGGGGAAAGTCCTGCTTCAGGAAAAAATGGCGGCTCCGATACGTACCATAGTGGCCCCTTCTTCCACGGCGGCAACATAGTCTTGGCTCATACCCATTGAGAGATGCTGGAAATATGGGCCGCAGATTTTTTCGCCGCGGATTTCCTCGAATATCTCTCGCAGCCGGGCAAAACAGAACCGGCAGATGTCCTGGTCATCAGTCAGCGGCGCCATTGTCATCAGTCCGACAATCTGTAAATTGGGCAGGGTCTCCACCTGCTCGGCCAACGCCGTAACCGCCCCGACTGCCAGACCGTATTTTTGTTTTTCCTGGCTGGTATTGACCTCCAGAAATATTTTGACCTTATCGTTCAGTCCCAGCCTCGCTGATGCGGTATTGATCTCCTCCGCCAGCCGTAGTGAGTCCACCGAATGGATGTGTTCCACAAGTGGCAGAAGCTGTTTTACTTTATTCCGCTGAAGGTGGCCGATCATGTGCCAACGTGGTACAACCGGTTTTTGTACCGGCGCGATGTCCGGCAGGATCAGGTGCTTGCTGATGGATTCCCTGATTATGGCGTGGCGCTCGATGAGCTGCTGGACCCGGGATTCGGCCAGGTCCAACTGCTCCAATTCCAGCAAAGTGCGAATGATATTGACGTCCACGGTTTTGGTTACCGCAATCAGACGTACTTGCAGTGGGTCTCGTCTGCTGCGCAGACAGGCCTCGGCGATGTTTCCTTTTATTCGCTTGAGATTCTCGGCGATTTTTTCTTTTATTCCTGTTTCCATCGGCCTATGACTACCTTTTTACACCAGTTATCATGGTCAGCCACCATATACTCAATAACAAACAGGGATTCTACATAAAAAAGCAATTGCTTGCAAGGTCTTTCCAATATGGCATTATTATAACCGTTCACAGGTTCTCAAGTAGGGTGGGCCTGTGGCCCACGCGGGTTCCTTCTTCCTTCTGAATTCTGGATTCTGGATTCTTCTCTTTATTCGCCCTGAAAGGGCGAAAGAAAACAATCTGTAAAAAGCGTGAATGGTTACGTATTATTGAGTACAATGAATGGTCAGCTATGAATAATACATTACAAAATCATCAGGAAAAAGTGTATGGCCGTTATCGAGTGGGAGCGGTTAGCTTTTTCAATGCCCGGCCGTTGATTTACGGCCTGGATACCCACTCCCGTGTTCTGCTACAGCAAAAAGTGCCGGCCCAACTGGGCCGTGATCTGGATAGTGGCGATATTGATGTAGGATTGGTCCCAAGCATTGATTATCAGGTTAGTCGTAAAGATTGGCTGATTTTGCCGATTGCCGCCATCGGTTCGGAAGGTGAGGTGCTTACGGTCCGGGTATTCTCCCGGCAACCGCTCGATAAAGTCGATTGTCTAACCTGTGATACCGATTCGCATACATCAGTCGCCCTGGCCAGGATTATTTGGCATTTACAGTACGGCCGTTCCCTGACCGTTAAACCATTAAAGGACATTAAATCCGAACCCGCGGTTCTGCTGATCGGCGATAAGGTACTGGGACAATTGGGTCGCTGGCCGTATGAACTGGACCTCGGAGAAACCTGGACACGGCTCACCTCATTGCCCTTTGTCTATGCGTTCTGGGCCGTACCAACAGAGACAGAGACGAACGCGGACGTACTGGCTGGAATCTTACAGCGCACCTGCCGGGAAGGTATGGCGAATATCGATGAGATTATCGAACGTTACGCCGGGCAACACGGCTTTGATGACGAAATTGCCCGCCGATATTTTGCGGATAATATCGTATTCGACTTCGGCACACGACAGCAGCAGGCTCTGACACGCTTTTACGAATTGGCTTATCAGTTACAGTTGGTTTCTCAACAGCGGCCGTTGCGGTTTTACCCATCGTCTATGGGTGGCATGCTTTACGCATAGCTTATGCAAAGCATAAGTGAGCTTAAGCATGGTTTTCCGGTTTTAGCCGCGTAGGATGGGCTTAAGTCCTGTAGGGTGGGGCTTTGCCCCACGCGTTAACTTTGGGTAATATCAAAAAATGCGTATAAGCAAACAACAGGCCTTACAATTGTACCAGGAAGGCTCACTGCCTGAACTATCTGAGCGGGCGGACAAGCTGTGTAACGTAACGCGGGCGTCTCGCCCGCACACTTCTCAAAATTCGCACCCGGGCAATGTCCGAACGTATGTTGTGGAGCGCAACATCAATTATACCAATATTTGCTGTTGCCGATGTTCGTTTTGTGCCTTTAGTGCCTCGCCCGGCGGTAAAAACGGCTTTGTGCTCGGTTTTGACGAGATCGCGGAAAAAATCGAAGAGTTATTATCGATTGGTGGCACGCAAATCTTATTGCAGGGCGGGCTGAATCCCGAATTATCGTTTAGCTGGTATGAAGAGCTTTTAGGTCAGATTAAGAAACGTTTTCCACGTCTGCATACTCACGCCTTTTCGCCGCCGGAAATCTGCTTTATGGCCGAGCGGTTTAATATGACGATACCGGAGGTAATTGAAAGACTACGGTCGGCGGGACTGGACACCATACCCGGCGGGGGCGCGGAAATCCTCGTCGAGCGGGTACGAAAAATAATCTCACCGGGGAAGTGTTCGACCGAGCAGTGGCTTGACGTAATGCGCCAGGCACACAAATTGGGTATGTGCACGACCGCGACAATGATGTTCGGCCATGTGGAAACGCCTGCCGAGCGTATCGAACATCTGGACCGGCTGCGAACTTTGCAGGACGAATCTCTTGAACGGCGGGAGAGTAACCCGTCGGCAGGGTATTTTACCGCCTTTACCTGCTGGCCTTTCCAGCCCGGCTCGACCCGCCTGGGCCGACTGGACCGGTACGACCCCATTAGGGACAGAGACAGGGACCAACCACGCCGACCCGACCAATTGTTATTAGCCGGTGCTTTTGAGCAGCTTAAGATGACTGCCCTGGCACGTATCTATCTTGACAACATCCCCAATATTCAGGCTTCCTGGGTAACGCAGGGTCCGAAGATCGCCCAGCTCAGCTTATTAGCCGGCTGCAACGATATAGGCTCACTGATGATGGAGGAAAACGTCGTCTCCGCCGCCGGCACCACCTTCCGGATGCAACTTAATGAGCTGCGCCAACTAATCCAAACCGCCGGTTTCCAACCTGTCCAACGCGACTATTATTACAATCTCTTACTGTAACCGTTCACGGGTTCTTACCAGCCCCCGATGTAAAATCGGGGGGTTCTTAAGTAGGGCTGGCCGTGCCCGCCATTTTCTTTCGGTGGCATTCAAGTCCCGTAGGGACAATTGATAATAGCCCAGCGATTTATCGCTGGGAAACCTGTTCCTATATTATTTTAGTCCCGTAGG
>DAOWIP010000514.1 GCA_030640865.1 Sedimentisphaerales bacterium
AACATACGAAATCATCTGGCGTTAGCGACGAGAAAAATCGTTCAGGGCCCCGGCTGGAAAATCTCCCCCCCCATGCCCCAAATTTGTCCAGCCGCCCAAACGATTTTTCTCTCGATCTTGGCAGAATTTCAATTATTTTGGTATTTGTTATTGTTGCGCTTCAGATTGAAGTTTACGGAGTATTTTTTCTCGGCCTTTCTCGGTCTGACGATTGTCAGTGAACGAATGATGACTTTACTTGCTTCTTAATACTGTTTTGCCTATCTTAACCCTAACTTTTGGGACGATAATAAAAAAATGGTACGATTTCATCGGCACCCTACTTAACTATTGTTTTAGTTGACGGACTTTGTGTTCGGTCCATCGGCGCAGTTCCGGTTTGAGCCGTGGTTGCAGTTCAATTTTGTCAGGATACATCCGCTGCTGCTGGTCGAGGAAGGCTTGTTCGCTTTGCAGAGCCTTCTCAAAAGCGGACAGTGCATCCCGCGGACGATCGGCTGTCAGCAGCAGTCGGCCGTATTCGATGAGCATTTCCGATTTTGTGGGGTACCGCTCAAGAGCCATTGCGGCGCGTTCCAAAGCCTGGTTCAGCCATACTTTATCATCTGGATAACGCAGTGCCGCGGCCTGATATACTTCGCCAAGGCGGCGGTAATATTTGTAATTTGACTCATCACACATACCGGCGGTGTTCAAATAGCTTATCGCGTTATTAAGAAGGTGATCTTCTCTCTGTCGCGTTCGATTCCAGCGAAGGAAATAAAGGCGGCCGAGGAAATAGTATCCATCAGGATTATCACGATATCTACTTATTGCCTGACGGGTATGTTGTTCAGACTGTTCCACACATTCATCATACCGGGATGATAAGAAGGCGTTTTGTGGTTGAGAGCCTGCGTATTGGTGAGCCTGGAGGGCATACGATTCGGCCTGTTTGAGATGGTATTGTTCGACGCAAACAGGGAATACAGTTTTATAAAACATAACGACCAGAAAAATAATCAGGCCAATTGGAATTAAGATACGCAGGGGCATACTGATGTTGAGTTGTCGATCAATCCGCATAATATCGTTCCGCCTGCGCAGGGCAACAGCAACGGCGACCAAAGCGAAGAAACAAGAGCCGACGCCGGGCTGAAAGATGCCAAAGTCGATGGAGTTGTGCAGCAGGAATCCCAACAGACCACAGGATAAAATCAACAGCGGGAGATTATGAGTATTTTTCTCACTTCCGGCGCGCAAAGCCGGCAGTGCTAATTGCAGCAGCACGAAAGCGATCAGCCAAAGTAAGGTCGGAACTATAAATGAAATCAGGCACACGCTGTTTCTTTCTGTCCCACTCAGGCCGGTCAGGTCGCTGACAAGCAGTCGGACAACAACGATGCCAGTTGCTAACGCTATGCCCCAGGCAATTGTACCCGGGGTTTTCGGAGGTGAACTTTGCAGTCTTTCAGCTTGCTCCGTGCCGATCGCTGTTTCCGCTGATTTATCATTCGTCGGATCATTCGGATCATCAGCCACGGGTGCGACAAGGCGGCGGGCGACGGCCCAGAGACCCCAGCAAAAGCCGACTATTCCCAGCAGACCCCACTGGCTCCACAGTGCCAGCCAGAAACAGTGTGGGTCCTTTACCACTTCCGGGGCGCCGGCGTCCATATAGCGTGGGTACCAGGTGCCGAAGTTGCCCGGTCCGACGCCGGCGAACCAGTGATCGGCGATCATCCCGCCGGTGGCTCGCCAGTATTGCCAGCGTATCCACATAGAATTGGTGGGCAAACGATCGAAGGCCAAGCCATAAGCAATGATAATGATGACTACCGCCAAAGCCAGAATCGAAACGGTGATCATAGTACCACGCCAATGTAAACGGAAGAAACGACGATTGTACCATAAAATCGCGAGCAGGACAAGACCGGCCAGCCAGGCACCGATGCCGCCTTTGCTCTGGGTAATGAACAGGCCGACTGTTTGTATGATCATCGCCAAAGCGCCTACGATAATTGAAAGGGCCAATGGGCCGGCGATAGTGTATTTCGGAGCCGGCGGCGAGGCGATGTTATTGCTTCGGCTTTTGCGGACAGCACTAAATTGCCTGGGGTTATTGTCGAGGGATGATTTGCCGCGGCAGAACAACAAAGCCAATGTCGCCATACTTGAGAGGATTAAAAATGAAGCGGCGGTATTGCTGATGGCGAAATAGCCGCCGACGTCGCGGCTTTGAAGACGATTGATAAATTGCTGCGCCTGATAAGTGCCCGGCTCAAGCTGTTGGCGATCCAAAAACGGCTTTGGGTCCCGCTCAAACATCTCGACGGTCATAGGTATCTCGTAATGATACTGTTCCCAGCAACGATAGGCGAAAGTGACGCCGGTGGCCGCGATAACGCAGAGCAGCAGCCGCTGTTTCCATGGACTGTTGAGCAGTTGCACCAGCAGTACGGCCAGGACCAATTGCGCGGTAAGGACAAAACCGGTAATTTCAGCGGTATGCCGGTTACTCGTGTCTTTGCCGGTCAATCCTCCAGCAATAAGCAACAAGGCTGGAATAACCAGCATGGTCTTTCGCCAGGTGAAACAGCCACAGGCAATGTGGATCGCGAACCATAGGGCGGCGGCAACGATAATAATGGCGGAAAGGATCATCGTCGCAGGAATCTCCGCTGCGCCAATGTTAGGGGTGGGAAGCGGCCCGGCAACCCGCAAGGCGGTCCCGAATGACTCGTTGATCTGACAGCGTGCCGCAACCAACAGACAGCAGAAAAACAACAGGATATTATCCGTAATTTGGACCAGCCGGGTTTTGTTCATATGTTGGTGATTATAATTCAGGAAATACCTTGGAGTTATCCACAAACCGATTCCGGCACCCCAGACCACAAATGGTCGATTTGACCGATTTGGTTTTCATAACAACATTCAATTTATACTAAAATCACGGGAATTCGCGGATTGGCGATATTTCGGCTTATTACTGTCTGCATAAGCAGTTACAACATAGACTGATTTTATTATTTACCCTGTTCTTAAGCGTTTCGTGGGTTGAATTATTGAAAACAGCATATACATCCGGTATTTTTACGCACAATTTATCCACAATTTCACCATAGGCAATCTTGTCGGTTGGTGGTGGGTAAATTTTCTTACCTCTTCACTCTATTTTACCTATCTTGACGCCAGCGTCAAAAGTTAAGCTCGACCGTATAGTATAAATCACGCAATGTGCTCCACGAGGGCGGCAACGTATATGCTCAGCAAGGTAAGATAATCCATATCCTGGCGGTTGAACGCTTCCTGGTCGATGCCGTTGTTGATGTAAATGACGCCAAAGACGCCGACAGGTGAGAAGATGGGAGCGGCCATGGCGGATTTTATCCGGGCCAGCCCGGCAGCCTTGCTGTCACCTGTATCAAAGTAATCGGCAAAATTGGGCAGGAGGATGTAATTTTCATTCTTCAGGGCCTGTTTGATGATGTTTTTGCCCAGTAAGGCATCGAGGGAAACTTGTTCGCCATTGCGATTTCGGCCACAGTAACAGGTGAGCGGACCACTGGTCATTTCACGCAGACCTCCCCAAACGTTATAAGCTGTGAATTGTTCTATCAGGATTTTTGTCAGTTCGGTCAGCAGTTGTTCCTGATCGTCTTTTTTCGACAGTGCCAGGACGAATTGGTAGAAATCATGCAGTCGCCGAGAACTGATATGAAGAGGTTTACTGTCCTTACGGGCGGTTTCAAAGATAGTAGGAATTTCGACTCTGGAATCGATGATGGTATCTTCCAAATCGAGCGGTGTGCTGTGGGGGTGTAGGTCGCTTTCCGGCTCGAAATGGACTTCAAGAGCGAAATCGGCTACGCCAACGGTATCGCCCTCGTGAAGCGGCATCTTGGAAATGGGCCGCCCGTTAAGGGTTGTACAATTGGAAGATTCGAGGTCCTGGATCATCCAGATACCGTCGTTGGTGGTGTAAATCACGGCGTGTTGGCGAGATACGTTCCGGTCCGGCAGATAGACCCTGCATTTAGAGAGTCGGCCAATATAGATGGGACCGTCCGTAAAGTGCATATCATGCAAAAGCGAAAAACCGCGTTTAACCAGCAGTCTCATAGTATGTTTTCTCCTGGGCCGAGAAAAAGTGCCTCGTAACAGTAATCGAAATGGTTTTCATTAACCGGAGTATTAATACTCTATACTTATATAATATAACTCATTACAGTAACAGAGTCAATAGTGTGTATGTATGACACCAATGAAAAACATCTGTCTGCCTACGGCAAAAAAGCGGCATACGGCATGCCAGGATTACCAGGGGCAGAGGTTAAAGATATTGGGGATATAGTCGAGTTTATGGCCCCAGATGTTATACCAGGCAGCCCAAAAAGAGATAATAGTAACAGTGATAAAGATATATGGTGCCCACTTACGCAGATATAGCCCGATGATCAAACCAACGGCAGCCTTGCCGAGAAAGGCCGACAGAGGCCCCAAATAAGGGCCCAGGAAGTGGGAGACCAGGCGAATGACGGGATGGAGTTCAGCCTCCGGACCTTGGTATTGCATGAAATAGCTGGTACTGGCGGCGTCGCAGAACAGGGCTATGGTAAAGAAGATGATAAACCAGCGATTCGCCTGCCAGAAGCCGGGAAGGTTATGTTTTAACTTTGTTACGATTATAACCATAATACGGACATTTTCAAAATTCGTGTTGTTGTTTGCGTTTTTCCCACTGTTGCAGTGCCCATTTGCGCATATCCTCGACAGTATCGAATTCATCGACGATTTCAACGCCCAATAAGGTTTCGATGGCGTCTTCCAAAGTAATAATGCCGGCAGTGCCGCCGTGCTCGTCCACAACGAGAAATATATGCTCACGGCGTTTAATAAATTCGTCCATGGTAGCAGCGACGGATTTAGTGTCAGGAATGGCGTGAATAGGCGAGGTGGTTGCGGCGAGGGTGAGATGGCCTTTGCCGTCGGCAAGCAACTGCATAAGTTTGTAGCGGAGGACCAGGCCGGTAATGTCGTCATAGTCCCGGCCATAAACAGGGATGCGACTGAAACGAACAGGATTATGTTTTTCAAGGGCTTCGGCGACGGTTTTGTTTTTCTGGAAGGCAAGCATGACCCGACGGGGAGTAAGGATGTCCTTGACCCTTATATTACGCAGGCGAAGCATGTTCTGTATAATAAGGCTTTCCTGTGTATGCAGGATTCCGTCGGTCTGTCCGATCTGGATGGCGGCCATCATCTCATCGCGTGATAGTCCGGCGTGGCTGCGGCGCGGAGAAATAAGACCGGAGATGAATTCGAGTAATAAGACCAGAGGCAAGAGCAGCTTGATCAGGGCCAATATCACGTACCCAGAGGCGGGAGCGAGACGGCGCCAATGTGCCGCGCCGAGCGTTTTGGGGATAATCTCAGAACAGATCAGAATCAACAAGGTGAGCAAACCCGATGCGACGGCTACGTACCTGCTGCCCCATAAATACAGCGCCTGGGCACCGACACCAGCGGCCCCAACCGTGTTAGCGACCGTATTCAGTGTCAGGATGGCGGCAAGAGGGCGGTCTATGCGTTCCTTTAATCTTTTCAGTACGGCGCCACTGGGCGGATGTTCCTTTTGGCGATTGCCGATATAAGCAGGTGTAACACTAAGGATAACTGATTCGAGCAGCGAACAAAGAAATGAAACACCCAAAGCCAATGCAAAATATATTATTAAGGCGGTCATTATTTCAGTAGATTATACCCATAGGGTATGAGTAAAAATAAAAAAAAGTAAAATTCTCCACCCCGAAAAAGAGTATTTTTTCTCGCCTTGGCGATTGTCAATTAAACATTAAGTATCTATTATTTCAGTAAATTATTTTCATCTGTCCGAACAGCCTTTAGATAGTCGATGGCTGCGCGGGCGGCGGCTATCCGGAGATACTTATTCCGGGCAGTATCGGCCATCAGGTTGTATAGCAATCTGATGGCCTTATCGGTGCCGACACTTCCGAGTGCCAGGACAGCAAGGCTGCGGACACGCCGAGTGGTTAGGCTTTCGCCGTCGGGGTCTCTATATTTAAGTGAGTTGCGGACAAAGCGAACCTGTTTGTCCTCGGCAAGTTTCCCTAACGCCCTGATAGCGGAGAGCTTGACTTCAATCTGTGGGTCATCAGCGAGGACAGTCATCTGGGCAAAGACGTCCCGGCCGCCGATGTGCCGGAGGCCGACGATGGCCAGGAGTTTGTCATCGGCATATAGACTACTGGCAAAGACCAGCAGTCTTTTAAGGATTTTCCGGTCTCCGAGACGGGCCAGGGCTTCGGCGGCCTGCAACTGCACCGCCGGCGACTGGTCGGGCTGGGTGAGCACACGCCATAGTTTGGCACCGCTGTCCTTACGAACGGCGGTACGACCGAGTTTGCCTATAAGCATACAGGCCTGTCCGGCAAGCTTTGTGTCCCGGCTGAAGAGGATATTATCGTACCAGTGCGCAAAATGCCGATCGCCAAGCTTTTCAAGGGCGTATCCGGCGGCCAGTTGCACGGATGGGTTTGGGTCCCGTACCAACCGCTGTAGTATATCACGTGAGGCAAAGTCCCTGACGTCGCCGACGGCAACAGCAGCGGCAAAACGAACAGCGGGAATCGGATCGTTTAGACTCCCGCGAATCGCCGGCATAACATTCCGGTCCGGCAGTAAGGCCAACGATTCCAGAATATGAACCCGCAGGAGAGGGTCGTCCTCGGCAAGCATAGTAAGGAGTGTCCGGCGGGTACGCTGTTGTAATTTTTCGGTCGAAATTCTGCCGGTGGGCAGGACGCTACAACCGAGGGTGGTTAAAGCAAACAGTACCATCAAAATTGTTAAAGGAAATTTTCTGGCCATAATGATTTATGATTTCGTGTGTTTATACTTGGCTGCCACCCGCCGACACGGCCGATATGGCCGTGGCACATTTTATCTCATTTTCCGCAACAGGAACTAACTACTTGTCGGAATTATTTTTTTTCTCGTTGTCGGTGTTGGGCAGGTCTTTGAGGCTTTCCAGGCCGA
>DAOWIP010000022.1 GCA_030640865.1 Sedimentisphaerales bacterium
ATCCTTGACGTAATCCTCTGTTTCATAGCCTTCCCTGTTTCGAAACCACATGTTGTATTTGGAGTAGTCTGAGCGGCTGGTTGTATATACCAATGCGTGCCGGCCATCTTCCTCCAGGAAATATATTTGCTCTGAAATAACACCTGATGCTTCTGCAAACGATGCAGACGCAAGCAGGCAAAGTGCTATCAATAATTTTTTCAGATGAGTCATTATGAAACCTCCTTTTCATTTCTTCCTAATTTCTATTTTCCAATTTCCAATTTCTATTCTCTCCCTAATTTCTAATTTCAAGCCGTGAACGGCTACACAGGTTCTTACTCCACCAAATTAGGAATGGTTCCCTTAACATAGCCGCCTCCACCTCCGCCACCACGAGTGTCGGCAAGAAAAGTGTAGTTGCAGTCGATCTCTACGCTCAGTGATGTGTCCGGCGGACCTTTTGGTTCAAAGATGGTGATTATAGCAAAACCGACTATTTCTATGGGACCTTTTGGATTCTTACAATCAGCAGGAAGATCACCCTCTTCTTTGTAAACGGGAACAGTTGCCGTCCAAACGCTGTCGTCTCCGTCATCGTCACGACGACGGAAATAGTCGAACAATGCCGGCATTGCTGCCGGGATTTTGGGATTTCCATCGACCAGGCCGCCAGTATCCTTATCGTCCTCTAATAACACAGCACCATTCATTAGCTTGCCAATTACTCCCCCGTTGTGGTTTAACTCGTCACCTATGAAGACTTGTGGCATAGTTTGGGGCTCGATGAATTTGTCTATTGCAAAGTTTGCATCCAGCCAGGCCCGCCCACAGGGCAGGAGGAGGCAATCACTATTAGGATTGCCGTCATCATCCACACCATTGCCTACGATGATACCAAGTATTTTGTCGTCTATACCAGCCGCATCGGATCCATCGAAAAAGTTGTGCCACCCAGCGCAACTGTTAGCAGGAGAAAAGGTGATTGTGTCTTCACACATATCTGGGAAGACATTATCGGACAGACTAAATGGCGTCTTAAGCTCTCCTTCCCCGACCATGGTCGGGCCGGTTAAGGCTGCGGTAGCATCTGCAATGACATTCACTGTAGCTATGTTAAAGATTCGGGCAAAAAAAGTAAGGATTGGACCATTGGCGCTGCCGTCCCGTCGAGCGATAACCCTTACGGCATCAGGGAGTTTAAACGTTGCAGTCAACTTTGGATCCAAGCCTGTCTCAACGTTCCAGGTACCGATGAGCACGTCAGCGTCAGGATTATCAAAGTCAGCGTCAGTCTCATCGATGTGAATATTCATTTTGGCTGCTTGATTTTTGAGGGCGACCTCCTGGACGACATCCACAATATCAGATCGAGAAAATTCATGATCTTGCTGATCATCATAGGAGAGCCCCTCATATATCGAGCCCAAATATCCAGCCCCTGCCAATGCTGCGGCATCGGCCACGTTCTGGAGCTCGTTTTTAGTGACATGCATATAACCCACATCAACGGCCAATGCCGTAAAACCGATGAGCATGGGCAGGGTGATGGCAATGATCACGGCGGTAGCACCGGCCTGATTTTTGACTTTCTCAAGAAGTTTTAAACAAAATTTCATTTGCGCCCCCTTATTCCATCCTCATCACTGATGTGGCCCGTAAATTTATGGGGCCGATCCCCAGGTTAGATAAAAAGAGAAATTTGTATGTGTAGTTTACCGTCACTTCCAAGTCGCATCGGTGGATGACTCCGGCTGCGTCTTTGAATTCGAATACTACACATCGTTCGGTATTAGGGTCGAATCCGCCTGACGGATTTAGATTAACGGGCTTGATAGTAACCGTTGGGTCCTTGCTGCTGCTAAAGGTAATCAGATGATTTGCGGCGTAATCAAGCACGACATCGCTAATCCCGATGTCGGGTGGAATCCCGACGTTGGGTAGCCGCACCGGGCGCGCGATGATTCCGGCGCGTGCGCCTTCCCTGGCTGCATTGGTAATGACCTGGCGGTTGAAGATGAACAAGCCGAACTCAGTTATGCCGAAAATCAGGGTCAGGAGTAAG
>DAOWIP010000013.1 GCA_030640865.1 Sedimentisphaerales bacterium
AGATACTTTTGCCGGAACCGGTGGTTCCCGCGATAAGCAGGTGAGGCATTTCAGTCAGGTCAACGGTCAGGGCTTCGCCGGATGCGTTCTTGCCGAGAAACAGCGGGATTTTCATTTTGCCGGGCTTGTCCCCGGACAACTGCAACAGTTCCTTGATGCGGACTGTTTCTTTTTCGCTATTGGGCACTTCGATACCGATAGTATGTTTGCCGGGGATCGGTGCCACCACCCGCACGGCCGGCGCCCCTAATGACCGGGCCATGTCGTTGGCCAGGTTGGTAATCTGCGAGACCTTGATCCCCGGTGCCAGTTGCAACTCGAACATTGTAATAACCGGTCCGGTTTCCGCCTCCACAACTCGTGCTTCCAGATTGAATTCTTTGAGTGTCTGCTCCAGTACCTGCGCCCGTTCCTTAACCACCTTCTCCTGCAGTGAAGCAAAGCCGCGTACTGGGTTTTCAAGCATTTCTATAGGTGGATAGGAATAATCTTCGTAATCTTCCGCGTTTGCCCCGGCCGAGCAGATCGGGGGTTTTACCACCGGATGGATCATTTGCGCCAAGGCGGAAAAAACAGGTTTATGTGGTTTGATGATTTTGGTTTCAGAATCCCCGGCTTGACTTTCGGGTTGCGATTCTTCTTCGAACTCTTCTTCGTACTCGTCTTCCTGAGGTTCTTTTGTTGCTTCCATCTCGGCAGGGCGGTCGAATTTAGAGGGTACGGCAACCGTGATCGCTCGCTTGACCACGGCCATTCCGGTTTGTCTGGTCCGGGCTGTGATACCACCGGCCCGGACGCTGACGCCCGCCAGTACCGGTCCGGCTTTACGCAGCCGTTCCAGGATTTGCAGCAGCAATTTCGGCAGCAGCAGAACTATGTTATCCGCCGCGAGTAGTAGTCCCACTACCGCCGCGGCTGTGAGAACCAGTATCGCTCCGGTCAGAGCGGTATTATTCAGTAGAAAATGCCCCAGGGCAATACCCAGCACGCCACCGTTGCCGTGACTAAGCGATTGCCCATCGCCGTGGTTGATAAGGTACACGCCCGCTGACAAAGCCGAGCCGAAAAGAATTACCCCGGTAATCCGAAGTGTTATCTGCTCGACAGGCCTTTGCATACTATACAACACCAGCCAAATTGCCAACGCTGTTAGAAAAGCGGTTCCGGCCGGGCCAAGGTAATAGTTGTTCTGGTAGGCGAGGTAAGCCCCTACTGGTCCGCAGAGATTGTACTCCGTCCTCGCCGGCGCTACGTCCGGATTGGGCCAGTCGTAAATGTTAAAGCTGAACAGACTGGTAGATAAAAACAGACAAACACCCAGTCCAAAACAGGCGAAAACAATGCGGTTTATATGATTGCGTTCGGCCATAATAAAATTGTTCCTCGTAACCTTTCGTTGAGCCATCCACCTCGAAGACTCGGTGGCTGCCACCCGTCAAGGATTGTACAGGAACACCTCTCTGAAATACAGAAAGGTGCCACCCAACGTTTGGTGAACCCAGCATATTTAATTTAACTGACCACTACTTACTACATATACTCATACACTACTTATCGGGAAATTCAACCTTTGCTCTGGAAATATCGGCCTGTTTTTGTTTATATAGCGAGTGCCTGCTGTAACTGTGTGTGTATGGCGAAGTTAAGGCAATATCTGAAATGTCGGTAGGGTGGGGCTTTGACCCATGTGATAGTGCTGTCATGCTACTTCAGGTGGTTCACCGGACGCTGGGAGGCTGGTTCCATGTTGCCCGGTTTGTGCCGCATGGCCGACGCCTTTGTCATATCTTCTTCCCACAGCGAGATATCGAATTCTTCGATCATCTCGTCCACGCCGATATTCTCATGCTCGCCGGCCACTAATACCGGGCCAAGAAGACCCGGGTCGGTGATTTCGATTTTCGGGCCGTATTTCTTTTTCAAGACTTTCAAACGGCCCCAGTTGCTCTGCGCAGACATATCCTGCAGGTGGACAAGTCGGCAATCCAGATTGACCTCGGCCACGGCAAAATCACAATAATTGGTGCTGGAGGCGATGACCTGTCCAAGGGGATTGCGAATCTCAGAGGGCGTCGCCCGCCCGGCGATTGCACCGACAAAATGACACTGACACGAATAGGCCCAATACGCCTGCATCAATCCACCGTGGTACATCGATGAGAATATTATCAGATCAGGTTTGGATTTGACGTACTTTAATCGCAGTTCGTCGAAGTTCAGGTCGAAACATATAGCAAAGGCCACCCGGCCGAAATCACATTCGAACACAGGCGCATCACGCCCGCAAAGGGTTCCTCCATCTATCTCGCCTATGGTGAGGTGATTTTTATTGTAAACGCCTACGACTTTGCCTTTTCGGTCAAGCAAAATACTGGAGTTGCGATATGTGCCGTCGGGCATCTGTCTTTTGGCCGACGGATAAACCATATAACAATTATTCTCGCGTGCCACCCGGCCGAAGAAATCCTGTATCTGATTTTTGCGGATGTTATAGTATGCCTTCTTATTTTCGCGAGACAAGCCCCTGGGACTATCACATGCCTCCGGAACTACGATCAGGTCGGGCCGGTCCGGCAGTACCTGATCGAATTTCCTCTGCCAGTGCCTGATTATTTGATCGACCACCTGCTGTGGGCCGGCATTCGCATTTACGGTCAATCCTCCAGGGCCAATTGTCGCTATTTTTATCAGACCCTTTTTGCGATATTTCTTTGATTGTGGTACGGTAGGCGCCGATGTCTTTTTTATGCCCGCATCGGCAGTCCCGCTTTTGGCGGGAGCAATATCAGCACACCCCAAAACCACAAAGCCCAAAACAACCGCTAATCCTATCCGAACCAACCACTTCATTTTTACCTTTACCGGTTTCATTTCGTTCTCCTGATTATTTTGCACGCCACCAGTGTTTTCGAGCCGCGTGAATAAGGCTCACCCCGCACTTAAATTACTTGATTTTCAAGATTTCTTTGTCGGGCAGTTTGGGGAATGGAAAGTGAGGCTTGGTCTGATACCAATACGCAACCGAGGCGAGATCGTCCTGCAACGGCAAATAACGACCCTCGCTTTGCCAGCCCAGGCTTTGAATGGTTACTTTTAAATCCCGATCAAAACGGATGGGATCGGTAACATGCCAGCGGTATTGGCCAAATCGGTTCTGGTTTTTTACCTTATGGAACCCGGCATAAAGCGAACTGAAATCAGTATAGACGCGTTTGTCGCCAGGACCTTTTTTTGTCTTGTAACAATAAGAACCACAAAAATAATCTTCCTCGCCGGTACCGCAGATGGTCGCGAACCGGCTGTCGCCATCGATATAAAACTTAATCTCACCTTCGCCCCACCAACCGCGGCTGTTGGCGCCATGGGCCAGATAGGTACCCACATAATGCCCTTTGCCTTTGATGTTGTCAACGATCGTGTACACCTCTTTATCGGGCAGCGGATTGACCCGGCGGAACTGAGCATGAAAGTAAGCGGCATTATCGGGTACAGGTGTCTCTGAATAATCGATCTGGTAATAGAGAGTGAGCACTTTGTTGTTCATATTCTCCATAGTGATTCGGCATTTTTTGCGGAAAGGCATCTGCCAGTAACTATTGAAGCCACTCTTGGGGTTGACACAAACAGCCAAAGAACTAATCTGCGGCTCATTTCCATTGCCCCATCCGGATGCAAAAAAATCTCCGACAGGAACTTCAACAGAAGGTTCCGATTCGTCATCCCAGTAAATCCGGAAAATAGCCAGCCGGTAATTTCCGGCTGGGGTCATCCAGATATGATTAATAATTCCGGAGGTTTTAATATCCGCCATAGTGAAGGTTTCGCCTGGTTGGATGCGTACGTAGGGGTTGACCTTCCAACCCTGCCCCAGTTCACGGGCGGCGCGGGCAGCGCTACCTTCTTTAAGTGTGGCCATGCCACCTTTACCTTTTTCTCCGGTAAAGTTCTCCGGGCTGATAGATCGTGATTTCGCCGAGGACAGTATGAATAGATTATCCACATCTGTACCGTATCGCTGGATACTGTGGTTTTGTTCACATCCATACAGCAGTGTCAACAAAGAAACCATAACTGTCATACTGTTAATCTGAACCGTTTTTTTAGTCATCGCATTTCTCCAATTACAACTGTTTTTACTGATAATGTTTTATACAAAGTGAGACGGCAGCACGCTCACTTACCATCTGTCATTTTATATTTTTTATTGTCTCCTGAAGAATTTCGAGCAGGGCTTTTGCCGATTTGAAGTTTCTGCTGCGTTTGTACCATGAGCGATGCCTGCTGTTCAAATCCAGGTTGTAAATCATAAGTGTTTCATTATAGATGCCGGCGCCGGCGACAATGGCTCCATTGGGATTGATAACGTAACTGTCTCCATATCCATATTGGGGAAGTCCCTTATCGTTTTTTACGCTGTCTTTTTTATGGATTACATTGTTGCCTCGCAGGAAATAAACGCTGTTTTCAACTGCCCGGGCGATATGGTCGTTTCTAACCATCTGGAAATGTTCGATGGGATCGCAGATATCGTTGAAATGTGGAGCGAAAATAAACCTGGCGCCTTTTAAGGCGAGAATCCTGGCTGGCTCAATATAGCCTCCGTCCGCGCAGATGATTATACCGAATTTCAATCCCTTCTTTTCAAAAACAGGAAACTCTCTGCCCAGCGTAAAATA
>DAOWIP010000205.1 GCA_030640865.1 Sedimentisphaerales bacterium
AGCGTCCTGAACAACGGCATTGCGGTCGTCCTTCTTAAGGTTGGAAAAATGTATCCTGCCGTCGCGGTTGCCCAGTGCCAGGTTGTACGAGGCCATATTCTTAAATTTGTTGGCAGCGATATTGCCCTGAAGATATTTATATGTTTTCGGATGGGCCTCGATAGCATAAACCCTGCCCGTTTCGCCGGCTAACGCAGCGGACATCAGTGAGAAAAAACCGATGTTTGCCCCGACATCGACGACGACATCGGACGGTTGCAGATATGATCTGAAAAAATTCTCATCAGTGGGATAACTCGTCCGACGGCGATGGTAGTCCACCCATAACACCAGCGAAATACTCGAAGGATAGAATCTCAGAACGAAATCCTTCTGCCTGATACGAAACATAGGCGAAAGGCCCGTTTTCATCAGAAATCTGCCGGTTTCCTTGATAAAACTCATCCGCTATACCCTGTCAAATAATTTTCCTGATCCAGAAACTGGTGGAGAATAATCGTTCACGATAACCTTTCGGTGGTACGAACAGCGACCGCGCTTTCTCTGGATATACCGTTTTTACAAAATGATTGCCGAAAAGCACTTCGAATGATTTGTTAAAGCATAAAAAAGCCTGAAGCAGATACTGTTCGCTCAGAAAAGTCCGGTTGTCTATGACCCATTTTCTGGGATACTCGAAAGGAAGGAATATATCGTGTATATGGACAACAACACCCTTTTTCAACCGGGTCAAAATCTCCAGGAACAGAAAATTCACGTCTCCTCCCGTTCGCACTATATGACTGGAATCGATGAATAATATGTCATTTTCCTCTAATGTTTCAAAAAAAACCGCTTCGACGTCCTCGATTTTTTTGGCTATGTGAGCATCTAACCCGGCGAAACCTTCCTTATGTGCCTTACGCGGATACGGATCAATCGACGTTAATTTACACCGATGTCCCTCTTTCCAGTTCATCAGGACGGCTCTGGCCGAAACACAGGTGGAATAGCCAGAACCTATTTCGATAATGGTACGAGGCTGAAAATGCCGGATCATGCAATGCAGAACCGTCGCGTCTTCCAGCCCGAACGCTGCGTTATTAAGGTAGTACTCGTGCGGAATTTCCGTTTTATCGACCGGGAAATTGAATTCGTTTTTGTATAACGGGAAAATCTGCTCAAGGAAATTCATTTGTCCTTCGAGATTTATGTCAATACCAGGCAGTTCCGATTTTTTTGTCCATAAATCGACTTTGTTTTTGAGTTCGCTGGTGTCAGGTATGGGACTGTAAAAATGCTTTTTGGTAACATTAACTCCCAGCCTCTGCCAGAACTCAAACATCCTCCGCGACCAGACTATATTTTTTATTATTCGAGAAATCGTTGACATATTAATTGCTCCGGACGAATTCCGCGCCCCGGAGCAGGGCCTGTTCGTTGACGGGGATGGTTTTATGATATCGCGGCGCCAGAACATCGCTTAAGTACTGGGCCGCTGCCGTTGGCTCGATCAGGCCGCGTTTTTGCAGATAGGCACCCAGGGCCACCATATTAGCGCTTTTGGGACTTCCAAGCTCAACGGCAATGTCGTCGGCGGGTACAGCTACAACGTCAACAGTATCAAGCGGTTCATGCCCGGTAACCATAGAACTGTTCAGTACTAAAAGCCCGCCTGTTTTTACTCTTGTCGCGAATTTTTTGTATGAAGCCTCGTTCATTGTGATTACCGCGTCGGGTTGCGCAACGAGTGGTGAGGCGATAAGCTCGTCGGCAATAATGATCATGCAATGAGCCGTCCCGCCGCGAACCTCCGCGCCATAAGAGGGCATGTACGTTACTTCATGCCCGTTTTTCATAGCAGCCTGTGCCAGCAGTTTGCCGAGAAGGATTACACCCTGGCCGCCGAACCCGGCAATGATTACTTCTTCATATAATGGGTGGTGAGTGGTGAGTGGTGAGTGGTGAGTTGGAAAGGAAGTCATTTGGCGACTCCTAATTTTTCTATTAGTGAATATAACATACGCTGTAGTTCATCAATATGTAAAAAAACAGGTTTAATTTGCGGTTCTTCAACATAGCCCAGCCTACGCGCGATTAAACATTGGGTATCAAGTTCAGCCAGACTTCCTTTAGCGATATATAAGTACTGAATAAATTCTTTTTTTCTATGTCTTGCTTGCCCTTCTGCAATATTAGATGGTACCGAAACAGCGGCTCTTCGTATTTGCGAGATTAACCCGAATTTCTCTTCTTGTGGAAATGACCGTGTGATTTCATACAGCAGATAGGACAATTCTAACCCTTTCTGCCAAACAATTAGGTCCCGATACGAATTTATCTTATTTCCCATAAGTCCCTTTCTTCTTTTTCTCACCACTCACCACTCACAACTCTTCTTGCTTTCTTCTCACCACTCACAACTCACAACTCTCTTATCAGCCTTTTAATCGGCCCAGTGGAAAAACCTTCGTCATTTCGTTTTCTATCCACTGCATGGCCTTTACCGGAGTCATTCGCCAGTAAGTTGGGCACGGCGAAAGCACTTCAACCAAGCCCAGTCCGGGTGTGTCGTTGATCTGCAACTCGAAGGCGTGTTTAATCGCTTTTTTTGCCTTGCGAATTTCTGCCGGGTTATATACCGAGCATCGCTCAATATAAATCGTCCCCGGCAATACCGCCAATATTTCCGAGACCTGCATCGGATAGCCGTCGGTGATATGGTCTCGGCCGCGTGGTGTGGTTTGCGTAACCTGTTTTTCGAGGGTGGTTGGCGCCATCTGGCCGCCGGTCATACCATAGACCGCGTTGTTGATAAATATTACCGTTATTCGTTCTGCCCGATGAACGGCGTGCAGTATCTCCGCCGCCCCGATGGACGCCAGGTCGCCGTCACCCTGATATGAAAAAATAATCTTATCCGGATGGCACCTTTTCATGCCGGTAGCGACGGCAGGCGCCCGGCCGTGGGCTACCTCTATCATATCGACGTCGAGATAATTATAGGCCAAAACGGCACAGCCGACCGGCGCGATACCGATAGTACGGTTATGAATGTCCAGTTCATCGATGGTCTCGGCGATCAATCGGTGTGCGATTCCGTGTCCACAGCCTGGGCAGTAGTGCGTGGGACAGTCTTTTATCGATGGTGTGCGAGCGAAAACCTTTTTCATTAATCAATCTCTATCTTGATGGTATAGGAATTTGTATTAGCCACAGAGTTCTCAGAGAAATCAGAGAAAAGAAATTATAACTCTCTGTGAACTCGGTGTTCTCTGTGGCAAAAAAGTCCCGCCGAAGGCATTGGGTGGCAGCCACCGAGTCTTCGAGGTGGATGGCTCAACGGGTGGCATGCTTTACACGCGGCTTATGCAAAGCATAAGCAAG
>DAOWIP010000349.1 GCA_030640865.1 Sedimentisphaerales bacterium
ACCGTTCACACTTTTTACAGGTTGCTTTCTTTCGCCCTTTCAGGGCTTTGAGAGTTGTTGTTACAACTCTTCCGGGGGCTTACGCCCCCGGCTATGCGCTCTTTCGGCCCTTCGGGCCTAATAAAGAAAAGAACCCGTGAACGGTTACAAATAAACGTTATTTTTAAAACTCGATTTGAACACCCGTGGAACACTCGAAAAAACCATCGGGAAAGGCCCGTGATATTTTTCGAACAGCTTCCCGCCCCGTACAATGACACGGCCCGATACGGGCGACCTTAAAGCTGCGCAGGGTATCGATAGTCTTTGTTATTCTTTCCTCCGAAGCGTTTCCCAGGTGCATACCACCCATAAGAGCGTAAAATTCATTAGCCCCGCTCAATTCGGATATGTATCGCAGAGTATTGACAACCCCCGCGTGAGCGCAACCCAGTACCACAACTATTCCTCTGGCTGATTCAAAAAATAACGCCTGGTCGTCAACCAGCGGATCAGGCTCTTTCCCCTCGGCATCGCGAAAGAACGGCCCACTCACCTGCTCGAAATCGGTTACTCGTTTCACCGGACCAGTAACTGTCATCCCCGGTAAAATCTCCGTCGGCCTGTCGGTCTGAATGACACTGCCGCTTTCGCGCCGGCGAACCATTTGCACCGTTTGGGCCGGCATACCAATATTATGACCGAAACCGGGACCGGAACAACTATACTTCGGTTTCAGAGCCTCCGGATGCAGATAAACTTTCGCCGCCGGTGCCATCTCCAGGATATTATGCAACCCTCCAGTATGATCATAATGGCCATGACTGAGAACAACCGCTTCTGTGTCTTTCAGATCGATCCCCAGAACGCTGGCGTTATCAAGCAGGATGTCGCTTTGTCCCGTATCGAACAGAATTTTATGTTTTTCGTCTTCTATCCAAAACGACAGCCCGTGCTCACTCATCAGCGTTCGCTCGCCGGCGGAGTTCTCCACTAACACGGTTATTTTAGTGGTCACAAATATTTTCTCCGGCTTCCAGCGTACCTTCGACGTAAGCCCTGGCAAGTTCCTCGCAACTTACAGCCGGAGCGCCGATAACAACCGCAATCCCGTTTTGGGTAAAGAGTTGCTGAGCACGCATCCCCATACCACCGGCGATGATTACTTCCGCGCCTTGTTCGTGCAGCCATTGCGGCAACACACCCGGTTGATGAGCGGGCGGCTTGTGTTTCTCTATTTTTGTAATTTCTTTTGTTTCCTGATCCACATCCACCAGCGCGAATTCCTCGCAGTGGCCAAAATGCAGACTAAGATTACCCTCAGCTAAAGGAATAGCTATTTTCATAAATCTATCTCCAAAATCGTAATTACTGTAATCACATTAACTATTCAACGCCTGAAAAACGTTCTCCCAGAGCTTTCTTATATCGTCTGCCACGCCGTTATCGGTGTATTCCACTACGGACAGCTTGTTAATCTGCGATTGAGTGAACGCGTTATCATAACGCACATTGCCCGCCATTGCCACACCTTCCTGCCGGACCTGATCCTCAATTTTGCCCGCCATCTTGGCGTTCAGGTCCCACTTGTTTATACAGACCATCGTTTTAATACCGAAATGTCGTGTCAGTTCCACCACCCTCTGCAAATCATGTTGGCCGCTTTGTGTCGGTTCGGTAACCACCAGTACCATGTCCGCACCCGTGATCGAGGCAATTACCGGACAGCCGATCCCCGGCGAACCGTCGATAATCACCATTTCCAGCCCCTGCTCCTCGGCGATTTTCCGGGCCTCGTTACGGACCAGGCTTACCAGTTTGCCGGAGTTTTCTTCCGCTATGCCCAGCCGTGCGTGCACCATCGGCCCGCACCGCGTTTGCGACCTGAACCATTGACCATTAATTGCCGGTTCGAATGCGATAGCGTTCACAGAACAGGCCCTGACACAAACTCCGCAACCTTCGCATGAAACAGGATCAATACGATAATCGACGTTTTCCGCCTCGTTCTGGTCCGGAGTACGCTTAACAGCCTCAAAACGGCAGACCTCATAACACCTGCCGCAGCGATTACATTTTTCCGTAATAATTTTTGCCTGTTTCCCGCCGCTGAAATCTTCGGTGTACTCAATATCAGGTTCCAGCACCAAATGAAGGTCTGCTGCGTCCACGTCGCAATCGGCTAATACTTTATTCTTCGCCAACGCCGCGAACGAAGCGACAATACTGGTTTTTCCCGTTCCACCCTTGCCGCTTATTACGACCAACTCTTTCATCACAATTTCCCTTTTATAATGTAAAGGCTCGCCAGATCAGAATCCTGGCTTTGGAATATTTCCGTTCCTTTGATTCCTAAAAAGTATTCGGTCTTAATGGAAAAATACTTCGCAACTACGTCCTCTATCTCCATTAAATTCGTATGTTTAATCTTTTTTATATAAGAGTCCGTATCTTTGTTTTTCTCCCTGAAAAACTCAGAATCCGGATTTAGCAACATAATCAGGATTTTACCGCCCGACCTGAGAACTCGATTGGTCTGTTTAACGGCTTCTTTATATCTTTCAATAAACTGTATAGAAGCTACATAAATAACCGCATCAAAACTACAATCCGCAAAGCCCATCTTTTCTGCTTGGCCTACAACCGTTCTTATACTGCTCGGTGCCTGACCTAACGCCTCTTTGGAAACATCCAGACCGGTAACGCTAAAACCGTGCTCAGCCAGCCCCGTCTCTATAATCGCAGGACCGCAGCCAACGCTTAGAACGTCTTTAGCTCCTTTCAACTGACGCAAAATATAATCCAACTCCGCTTTGAAGACCTTCTTCCAAAATTCCGATTTACATGATTGTAAATATTTCTCCATACCAGCAAATCCTGTATTCAGCCGAAGAATTTTTCTCGCCACCACAAAAAGTGTCCCCATGGGTTATCAAGTCTGTATTTGTCGTCGTCTGGAACACCCGGCCAGGAATTGATTTCTTCCAAAAGTGCCGGACAGGGTTTATTCTCGGCTAATAATTCATACGCGCATTTAACAATCGCGAATTTTCTACTCGCGTCGGGATTGTTCGGATTCTTGTCAGGGTGCAAGCTCATGGCTTTTTGTCGGTAGGCCTTCTTGATTTCTTCCTGACCTGCTGTTTCTTCTATGCCAAGAACCTTACATGCAATACGCCGAGCCTCCAGATCGCGGTCTATCCTTTCCGCAAATTCCCAGTCATCTCTTTTCATTTTTCAGTCTTTCAACCTTCGGGAAACGCTTTCATATAAACCTGTAAAATCTTTTTTGTATTCCGGCAGCACATCAACAATCATATTACCAACCGAATATGCCTCAGCGATTCGGCGGTCGTCCGGGATTTCCAAAATCACATCAATTTCCTCCGCCTGACAGTATTGCCCGACTGCATCGTCGCCACTGTCGCAGCGGTTGATAGCTACAGCGAAGGGGATTTTCAGTACCCGCACCATTTCAACGGCAAGTTTCAGATCGTTCAATCCGAACGGTGTAGGTTCCGTTACCAGTATTATGTAATCGGTATCCTTAACTGCCTCAATTACCGGACACGAGGTACCCGGCGGGGCATCGATAATGGTAACTTCGTTTTCAAGGGCTGCCTGCCTGACCGCGCCGATTAACGGCGGAGCCATTACCTCACCAATCCGCAGCCTGCCCTGCGCAAAACGAAACCCCTTGGCGCTGCCGATCTCAACAACTCCTATTTCTCTGCCATCTTCTGTAATGGCGTTTTCCGGACAGAACAACACACAGCCGCCGCAGCTATGACACAACTCCGGAAAGACCAGCACCTTGCCTTTCAGGCATACAATCGCACTATACTGGCAGACTTCGCCGCAGATACCACAACCGGTACATTTGTTTTCATCTACTTTCGGCACCGGCACAGTAACTTTTTCGCTGCTTTCAATCTCCGGCTTGACGAATATATGACAGTTCGGCTCTTCCACATCGCAGTCCAGCAACTCTACCGCCCTACCGTCATTTGACAGAACCGCAGCCAGATTGGTTGCGATTGTTGTTTTGCCCGTACCGCCTTTTCCACTGGCAATCGCTATCTTCATATCAGCTATAACTCCCTGCTCGTATTATTACTTATACGCATCCCAATTGAAACTATTTATTTTAATCCAACCTTCCGCAGGCAATGAATCAAAACATACCGGCGTCGGATTTTCCCATTCGCCCCCGTCGGGGATTTCCCAGCGAGTATAGCGATTCAAAGGCGAAGCCGTCTTGTCCATCCGGAAACCGTCCGGGTGATAAGCGACCTGGACCTCCGTTGCCCTGAATTCCTGTTTCATCAACAATTCCTTTATTGAGATGCTATACTAAGCCAGTTGATCGGCCCCGTTATATACCTGTTCAACATGAAGTACAACAGCCGCGACTCTTGGGAGCCTGTCGGGAACCCATTCTTGTACCTCGTCGAACATCGGACCGGTTGTCAGCCACTCGGTCGATCCCTTTATTTGAAAAGAGCCTTTTTCCTCATCACGGACAACGAAAGCAAGTTTTTGGGTGTTCTGAATATTTTTACGTGTCTTGCTGAAACGATTATCCGCGATCAGCACTGTTTCATCGTCAATTACTTTCAGGAATTTAATATAAACAAGATTGGGCGTTCCATCCTGACCACATGTCGCAATAGGAAACACATCATGCCTGTCTATCGCGTCCTTAACCATCTTCGGCAATTTAGCCATATACGTTATCTCCGTTATTTTGAGTATTGATACCTACTTGTATTATGCCTTCTTTAATGATAAGGCACCCTGGGGGCACTCGGCAACACATTGGCCGCAACCGGTACATTTTTCTCGACTAATCCTGGCAATAGTATCCACTGAAATCGCATTGCTTGGACAAACTTGTTGACAGATACCGCAACCAGTGCATTTCTCTGCTTCCACCACCGCAATCAAAGTGGAAGACGCGCCGCTATGTTCTACATCGTTAATTCGCGCATTGATCGCCTGAAGTTGGGCCGCCATATCCTGTGCCTGTTCCCTGAGCATTTGTAATTCCTGTTCACGGCCGAGAGAACCGCTTGTTTGTGGTGGCATCGGCCCTGACGGTATGGAAGGTCCTGACGGCGGGGTCGCTGTCGCACCACCACCCATTCCCATACCCCGGCCCATTCCACGACCGCCGCCCATTCCCATACCTCGGCCCATTCCTTGACCGCCACCCATACCTGTTCCACCACCACCTCTGCCCATTGGCATTGGCGATGCGGCCGAGGTATTTGCTGTGCCGGATTGATCTGCTGCTGACATACCAAAATGACTGGCAACATTAGGAGCGGCGGCTCCTGAAAAGGCTCCCTGCTTTAACTGCTCCACTGCTTGTCGTACCGTACCGCTTACTCCCACGATTATCTGAATTTGAGCCGCACCGAGGGTTTGAAAGGCATTAGGGCCACAGTTGCCGGTCAGTACCGTTTGCACGCCGCTGTTCGCCAGAAGTTGTGCCGATTGAATACCGGCGCCACCGCCCAATGCAACATTGGGATTCTCCAGGGCCTCAAACTCAAGCGTTTCCGTCTCTATAATCAAAAAATAAGGACATCGGCCAAATCGAGGCTCAACCTGACTGTCAAGGTCGGGACCCCTGGATGTAACTGCTATTTTCATCATAATCACCTATGTTTGAAGGGCAACACAGACCCTATATATGAAGGCCTGCGTTGCCGATTGACAAACAAAACTTTCTTCGAATTGGAAAACTATATGTCGCGGTTTCCCAGGTTATTTAAGCACTCTAATAAAACTTTGTCATTCCCGCGCAGGCGGGAATCTATACTTACTGGCAAGAAGGTTTTGTCAGAGTGCCTTACTTCACGGATTCAGCCTCAAGTTCAGTGATACGCTTTTTGATTCCGTCCAGGGCGTCCTTAAAATACTCGGCCTGCCCCTTGAGTGTATCCAATTCCTGTTGTTTGGTTGTTGCTGGATCATAAGCCCCCCCGTATGGTGCTCCGTAAGGGGCTGCGCCAGCGTAAGACGCTGCGCCACCATAAGCTGGATAGCCTGCGCCAAAACGCTGCCAACCGGGAATGCCTGTGGCATAGTATTGATTACGCCATCCGCGACCGCCGCCACCTCGTCCGAATCCACCGCCGCCGCCCCAAAAGCCGCGTCCACCTATCGGATTAGCAAATCCCGGCACGGAATATCCCGCGCAATAACCTGCAGCTCGTCCTGTCATTGGACCCATTCCGGCAGGGCCTGTTCCATTTCCACCTGGCATAATAAAGCTCCTTTCAATAAATGAGGATTATCCTCTTGTCATTACCGCACCGCACTTGGGACATTGCATTTGAGTGCATGGCTGTCCTGCTGTATGCGGTATCTTATTACCACAACTCGTACAAACACAATTACCACTTGGCCCGGCCGCGAACTCTCCGCCCATACGGCCGCGTCCGGGACCGGTTTGCTGTCCCATACCGCGATTAGCCCCTAATTTACCTCGGCCGGTCTTCGGCCCCTGCCCCATTGGCCCTGTTCCATCACCTCTTGGC
>DAOWIP010000551.1 GCA_030640865.1 Sedimentisphaerales bacterium
CAAAAAAAGTCAAAAAAACTCCTAATATCAGAATTTTTTTTCGATTTTTCCGCGATGGTCGAAAAACAGGGGAAAATGGGAATTTTTTTTTCCACCTTGTATGGAAACGCTCACAAACTCATTGAACCAACAAGACTTTTGCAAAATGGGGGTTAGGCATACATTAGTAAAGAAATTTGATGTCTCCGCCAAAAGTGCCGAACGACCATTAAAACATACGATTCCAGCCTGACATCACGGTCGAACTGAACTTTTGACGCTGGCGTCTATATTATTCCGTGCGATGTTCACCAAAACCCCCGCCGCCATTGCTGTCATAACCAGGCCTGATCCGCCCGCGCTGACGAACGGCAGCGCAATCCCCTTCGTTGGCGCCAGTCCCGTTACTACCAGCAGGTTCATAAGCGCCTGTGCGCCAATCGTACCACCGATTGCCGCGCCAAGCAGTTTGCCCGCCGGATTGTTCGTCCGACGGATAATCAGCACCGTGCAAACAATAATTCCAATGAACAGCCCTACAACCAGCGCACACCCGGCAAAACCCAATTCTTCCCCAATCACCGCGAATATAAAATCCGTCGTATCTTCCGGCAGCCATCCCAGTTTTATTTTTCCCTGGCCCAGTCCGACACCCCATAATCCACCGGACCCGATTGCCATTATCGACTGGCGGGCCTGATAGGCCCCGCTTTGCGCCTGCGAATCACTTTCCAGAAACGCAATTATTCGATTCCAACGTGTTGGATCGGAATACACCAGCACATAACACGCCACCGCCGCCACCGGAACAAGTACCAAAAGATGCCACCATCTTACCCCACCCACCAACATAACCATTACTCCACAAGCACCCACCAATACCGCCGTCCCGAAATCCTCCTTTCCGATCAGCCCCACAACTAACATCAACACCGCACACACCGGCATAAAGCCCCGCCAGAATTCGCGAATCTTATCCTGCCGCTGCGCGCCATACACCGCAATGAACATTACGGTTATCCACTTGGCAAGTTCCGACGGCTGAAACCGCAGTCCGTATCTACCGCCACCCAATACCAACCACCGCATGGAGGAATTCACCTCCGTACCAACCCCCGGAATCAGTACCAGCACCAACAAGACAATCGACAGTCCCATCAGAAACACAACAGGCGACAACCAAAATTGCCTTTCATTGATCAACCATCGCCGGTAACCACATCGGCTGACCACCGCCAGCACCAGCCATACCACCGGCACAAACGCCACCCGCCGCAGCGTCGAATACCGCCAGAAATGCTTCAAATCGATTTGCTGATCCAGACTCGCCCCCGCAGAAAACACCATCAACGCCCCCAGGCACAGTAGTCCGCTGATAAAAAGTATCAGCCACCCTCCAAGTTCAGCCGCCCCCTCTGAATTTTTGAGTTCTTTCGTGGCCAATATATTCTTTACCTCTCACAACTCACAACTCATTTATCTCAGCTTCAACGTAGCCATAGCGAGGGCCGCGCAAGCCAATCCGAACAACCAGAACCGCACCACTACCTGCGGCTCACTCCAGCCTTTCAGATGGAAATGATGATGGATCGGTGCGCATTGAAAAATCCGTTTACCGCCGGAATACCTGAAGTAACTTACCTGTAGTATCACACTGATCGCTTCGATAACGAACACTCCGCCCACAATCGGCAGCAGCAGTTCATTTCGTGTTACTACCGCCGCGTACCCGATCAGGCCGCCCATCGGCAGTGAGCCTACATCACCCATAAAAACCTGGGCCGGGTGGCAGTTAAACCATAAAAATCCAAGGCACGCACCCAGCATAGCCGCACAGAGAATCCCCAGTTCTCCAGCGCCTGGTATCCGCGGCAGCAGCAGAAACTTCGCCCAGCTTCGTTCCACCCATACCAACTCGCCGGCCGGAACTTGTATATAACCTGTGAATAGCGACTCGCTGGCCAGATAGCACAGAAATACAAACACCAGGCTTACTATCCCTACGCAGCCCGTGGCCAGACCGTCCATCCCGTCCGTCAGATTCACCGCGTTACTCGCCCCGGTGATTACAATTATGGTCATTAGTGTAAAACTCAACAACCCCAGCTTAAAACCATATTTACAGAAAGGCAGCCATAGACAACGACCGTCATCGATCTCCTTGAAATCCACCATATACAGAAAGCTCGCGAGCAATACCGCCAGGGCGATCTGGAATATCAGCTTCTCCCACGTATAGAGACCATCTCGGCTGCGGTGCTTGATCTTGGCTGTCAGCTTCAGCCAGTCATCTATACCGCCAAGCACCCCCAGCCAGGTTATCAGAAACAGCCCCTTCCGTACAAACAGGTTCCCCAGATCCGCCCACAGCAGTGTCGCTGTAAAAACCCCCGCCAGGATAATCAGGCCGCCCATCGTCGGAGTATTTTTTTTATGTCGGGTCAATTCATTTAATTCGGCATGATCGAACTCCGGAACATCACCCACTTTTTTCCGTATCAGCCAGCGGATAATCTTCGGCCCCCACCAGATCGACACCAGCAGGCTCGTCAGCACCGCCAGCACCGCCCGCAGCGACACCTCCTCCCAAGCCCAGAAATGCAGCTTGTCATGAAGAAAGTCCCGATAGTGTCTCATCAACATATACAGCATAAATCAACCAGAATATCTACTCAAATACGCCCTTTCCAACGGTCCAGTGACACAATTACCTTTTCCATCTCCATTGCTCGCGAACCTTTTACCAACACTACATCCCCATTGAACAGCATGCTCTTAATCAATCGTGCCATCCGCTTACTGTTTTTGCACCGCATAATACTGCCCCGGCCCATTCCCGCTTCCAGCGCCGCCTCCGCCACCTGCGCCCCTCGCGGTCCAACCGTAAGCAGCAACTCGACCCCTTTTCTCGCGATTTTTCGGCCCAACTCGCGATGAAATTCATCAGATTCTTCTCCCAACTCATACATATCCCCCGCTACGAATACCCGCCGTTTTGCCTGCGGGAAATTGACCAGCTCCTCCAGCGCCGCCGTCATACTAACCGGGTTCGCGTTATAACTGTCGTCGATAATTGTAATTCCGTTCACCTCTTTGCATTCCATTCGTCCCTTCGCCGGCTTAAAATCTTTCAGCGATTGTGAAAACTGCTCGCTTGTTATCCCCAATCGCCGCACCACCGCCAGCGCCGCCAGCGCATTATTCACGTTGTGCACCCCCAGCATCCCAAGCCGTATTTCGCATCGATCGTTTGTAACAAACCGTACCCCGTTTTTGTCGCGCTCAATCTTCTCGGCATAGACATCGCATTTCGTATCCAGTCCGAATTTAATAAGGTGTTTGCCCAGCGCCTTGACCCGCTCCAGTGTCGGCGGATGATTCACCCCGCACACCAGTACCCCATGCTCTTTCAGACCTGCCACAATGGAAACCTTCTCCACGCTGACACCCTCGACATCTTTCAGGCCCTCCAGGTGCGAAGGACCCACTCGCGTTATCACCGCGATATCCGGCTCGGCAATCCGCGACAGCGCCGCTACCTCTCCCGGCGCATTCGTACCGATTTCCACTACCGCGAAGTCGTGTTCCGCTTCGATGCCGAAAATTGTCAATGGCACCCCGATATGGTTATTATAATTCCGCGGCGACCTATGTCCCTTTTTAAACCGGCTCAATACATGATAAATCATCTCCCGCACTGTTGTTTTGCCGTTCGTCCCTGTTACCGCCACCACGTTCACACTACCACACAGATTCCGCCGATAGAACCGCGCCAGCGCCCCCAACGCCTGGACCGTATCCTCCACCTGCATAACCACCACCCCCGTCTGTTTAACCTCCTCAGACAATGGGATATTCCTACCCGTCAACACCGCCTGCGCACCCGCCCGCACCGCCGCGTCGATAAAATCGTGCCCGTCGAACCGCTCACCACGCAACGCCACAAACAGATCGCCAGCTTTCACCTGCCGCGAATCCGTCGTTACCCTCGTGATCAGTCCTTTCCGCAGCGGCGTCTTAAGCTCCACATGCAGAACATTTTTAACTTCTTCCAATAAGATCGCCTTCATCGACGACTCCTTTACTCACAACTCTTCTCTCACTACTTC
>DAOWIP010000472.1 GCA_030640865.1 Sedimentisphaerales bacterium
ATTAACGGGAAAATTCAATCGTGAGCACTATAGTGGTCAGTTAAAATGATTTTACTGGGTTCAATGCCAACGATTATACAAGAGCACCTCTCTGAAATACAGAAAGCTGCCACCCAACTGTTGAGCCATCCACCTCGAAGACTCGGTAGCTGCCACCCAACGTTTGGCAAACCCTGATTAATTCAACTGACCAATAGTCGGTTTTCTATCGCCGTCCCGGTGTGTTGTTTGTAACTTCTTGATACATAAAGCATTATGAGTTTTTGCCTCCTTTCGTCCCCTGTCCGCTCCTGCCTCCTGGCATTCTGCTTTTCCACTTTTTTCCCTATTTGCCGGTAATATTCTATCCTATCCCGCGTTATTAACGTTAGAATAACCGGTTATGAAAACTGACCCATTGGTCAAGATAATAAAACGTTGTCAGAATGGTGACCCGGATGCCTTCGCCTGGCTGTTAAGCGAGTTCGGCCCGAAATTGCGTAGCTATTTCCTGCGCGCACTCGCCTCGGCCGATGACGCCGATGATATGCTGCAGGAATTGTTTCTGAAGCTGCTGATAATAATCAGGCGGTACAAGCACCGGGGCCGTTTTGAGAGTTGGCTTTTCTGTGTGGCCGCGAATCTCGTGAGAGACCGCTATCGAACGCGTCAGCGGCGGATTAAAACCGTCTCGCTGCCGGCCGACGACGCTACTTACGACTCCCAGGCTGCCGCGGTCTCCAGAGAACCGAACCCACATCGGCAGATGGAGACGGCTGAACAACTCGACCAACTGCAACATGCCCTGGATGAATTATCGCTGTCGGACCGCGAAATTGTACTGCTTCGGCACTATGGCGGACTGAGTTTTAAGGAGCTTGCCGAGCATTTTCAGATTCCAACGGGCACAGCTCTTGCGCGGGTCCATCGCGGTCTGAAAAAACTGAACAAACTTCTGACATAAAGTAAGTGCCCGTATAACAAAATTCGCTGGGTCGTCCCGGAAGGCGGCGGCCAACGATTCAGAAATATGTAACCGGCGAAAAATTATTTATCAGTAGGTTTTTTGGACATAGCCAGTAAATGCTCAACTATCCTGTGCACATGAGTTGACGGATTGTACTTTCTCAAATCCTCACCGCAATGCGTTTCTTTGAGTACTTGCTTTGAATTTTTGATTGCATTTCTGGTGTGAGGATATAAAACCTCGAAAATGTCGTTGGAACTTTTATCGTATTTGGGATAATGCTTTTTCAGAGATTTCACAACAGCGATATTTGTATGGAATGGCGAGCTTGTTTTTTTGAAATGCAAAATATACCAGTATTCAAAACAAGGATTACTTAATGCTTTTTTTATTTGATGATGTCTGGCTTTATCGGTCGCTTGTGCCAGTGTCGAATGAGGTATTGGTGCTTCCACGTCGATTACGCACCACACCTGTTCATAGTTCGTTAATTTTGGAGACTTAAAAGCTTTTTTTTCTCTTTTTTCTTTTTCCTTGATCGCATGATCAATAACACTAATAGGCGCGCTGCCACATTCTTCGCCATGCACATCCACTTCGACAAATCGTTCCAGACCTAATTTTTTTCTCAATGCGTCAAAATATTGTGGTTCGGTTTTACTGCCTTCGCAAACAATAAGCACACTGCCGCGAGGTGTATATTTTGGTTTGCGGCGAAGCAGTTTTTCTATGGAACGTGCCCTGCGATTCATTCGATCTCGAACGCCTCCAGAATAGGAATCGCTCCATACCGACCTGCCAGGTATCCTTTTTGAATCGCCTCTCCTTTTCTTGGTTTATAATCGGAAAGCGGGAACAATTGAGTTGCACCGCTATTGTCTTTTTCCGTGAACCATATCTGGTCACGACGGAATAATTCCGGGTCCAAAAGAGTTGTGTCATGTGTTGTGAAAACCAGTTGAGCTCCGCTTTTATTGATGTCAGGGTTTTGAAAGATTTTTATCAGTTCCCTTGTCAGGAGAGGATGTAAACTCGCTTCCAACTCGTCAACAAGCAGAGTGCAACCATTTTTTATTGATGGAAACCACGTCCATAGAAGTTTCAGAAAACGTTGTGTGCCATGTGATTCTTCTTCGATAGATAAAGGAATGTCGTGGCCTTTTGTGTTTTGATGTAATGTTTCCAAGCGTTTGAAAATGCTATCCTTTTCTATTAGATTGTTCAGTAGATTTACCAGGTCTTTAAAAAATCCTTTGTTGCTAATTTTATTTGGTGACTGTAAATGAGTATTATTCTTATCCACATTGATATTCGCAGGCTTAATGCGCAAGCCGGATATGCCGAAATCAGCACTTTTCATGATGGTGGAAATCTCTTGGCTGACATTGCCGGTATTATCAAGTAGCATACGGGCTGTTAACGACGGCAATTCGATATTTGGCGAGATTATCATTAGATTATCTTTAAACCACTCGTAAACATTCGTTAATTGTTCGTGGTTCCATTGAGCCGCCACCGACAAAAATAAGGCGTTGTCTCTGCTTTTGTCAGCCAAATTCATCTTTTCGCCTTTGTAGTATGAACCAAATTTCCAATCAGTCTCTTCTGTTTTTTTATCAAAAGAACGCTCGAACCATTTCTGGTTTGATTTTTTTGGAGCAGCAAAAAGCCATTCATCATAAATACGTTCTTTGGTCGCTGTGAAACCGTACTGATAGCGTATTTTATTGTGGTAAAAGATTATCTCGAAAGAAGTAGGCTCTTTTTGTGATTTATCATCAAACAAAAACGGCTCTGCCGATGTATCTGATCCGGGCTTGTCGCCGGCTGAACTCAGAATCATTTGCTGCATAATCCGCATTGCTCTGATGAGATTGCTTTTGCCGGATGCGTTAGGGCCGTAAATGCCGGCGGCTTTCAAAAGGCGCAATTTGCCCACGTCAATGCAGTTATCCTCCAATGTATTATCTGTGGTGGCAACAAGGCTAAGGGTTTGTTCGTCTTTTATGGACCGATAATTTTTAACACGAAATTCCACTAACATCGCAATTTCCATCCAAATAAACAGCGATATTTGCATATATTTTGCAAATATAGCCAAAATATTGAATATATCACTCAGTTATTATATCGGACAGGATAGTAAGACACAAGAGTATTTTTAATTTTTTCTAAACACTTCATGCGTTCTGCGCATTATATTGGGTAGGAGCCGGTTAGAGGCGTTTTGTATTTACCAGAGAGGCGGGCCAGAATGTGAGATTGCCAGAGGCGGCGGACGAAACGGCAGAAAAATGGACGTTCGAGCAGGTATATCAACAGGAGTTGGGGCGGCTGCGGCGGATTGTGGCTGGGATGGGAATGAGGGCATCGGACGGCCAGGACGTACTGCAGGAGGTGTTTCTGGCGGGGCTGCGGAGACCGGGACCCTGGCGGGACAAGGTAGGGGTGGGGCGATGGTTGATCCGGGTGACGGTGAATCGATGTATTCTGGAGTTTCGACGGCGAAAGCAATTTCAGCGGAGCGCCCTGAAGATACTGGAAAATCGAGCACAGAGCAATCGACCGTCAGCCGGGCCGGAACAGCATGTTATTCGAGCGGAAGAATTGGAGGCTGTGCGGGATGGATTGCGGAGATTGGACGGTACGTTGCAGGGGCCGCTGGTGCTGCGATATTTTTGCGATTTTAATGCTACGCAAATTGGAGAAATATTGGAACTGAAACCGGCGACAGTGCGGAGCCGACTGCGGCAGGCGCGGATGATACTGGCGAACGAATTGATGAAAAAAGGGATCGAACCGTGAACGCGAATCATTGTGAAACCATTTCTGAAAAGTTGGTTGATTATGCCGACGGGGAATCAGGGGCGAAAGAAGCGGCTGAGGTGGAGGCGCATCTGATTAAGTGCGAAGTGTGTCGGCAGAAGTTGGAGGCACTCAAAAGGTCACTGGAGTTGGCGGAGGTAATCTGGCAGGACGGCGAGGAGGAGTTGGGCAATATTCAGGCGCCGGTTTTTGCCAGATACCGCAAACAACTTTGGCGCCGACTATCGGTGGCGGCGGCAGTTTTGGTAATGGCTCTGGGCGGATCGCTTATATGGTGGTCGATAGCAGGGCCGGGGGAAAAGGTTCAGGAGGAAATATCCATTGCGGAAATTAAATTGGCGGTGGAGCGGGCAGGTGAGGCGGCGCAGCTTTTAGCGGTGGCGGATTTGCTGGCCCGGCAGCCCGGCGGCCTGGAATACGCCCGGCAGCGCTATATATATATAGCTGATTTCTATTCAGATATGGAGGCAGGGACGCAGGCGAAACAGCGTTTACAATCACTTTCGGAAAGGAGTGTTTTATAATGGTAAATTTGAGCAAATGTAAAATCATCACAATTGGGCTTGTGGTTTGTTTGTTTTCGGTTGTTTGTGCAGGAAAGGCTGAGATAGTAGAAAAATCCCGGCGACAACTGGAATTTGTTACCTCCGATGAACCTGCTACCTGGGGCAAATACGTTGAAGGAATGGGGATTATCCAACCGACATATATGGCGTCTTTTACTGTAAGACTCGATTCAGTGCGGGATAATATTAGCTACGAACCATCTTATAAATATAGGGAAAAAGTTATTAGGGGTAGGGTTTCGGACAGGCAATGGCAATTTATCAGTCAGGGTATAAAGGGCTATCTTGATGATTTTGGGGAAAAGGGTGGCTTATTCAGGACATACCGGGTTTATGGCGTAAGTGAACAGGACGCGTACCGGACGGCGGAGTGTGTAATAAATTATTATGACCAGAAAGCGGCATCCGCGATGGAAAGGGTAACAGAGGAGCTTGAGACTTATCGCAGGCTGATCCCGGAGGTTGAAAATGAGCTTAAAGTTCTGGAACCGGAGTTCGAAAAGGTTTGTTCCCAATATGAGGAGATACAGAAGGTAATCGATCTGAAAGAGGAACAAAGGCTTAAGGCCAAATACTACGAGAATATAGAAGATATTAGTGTGGAAATCGCCGGTTATGAAGCCAGGTTGCGTACCATTAAAATTCAAAGAGAGAAGGTCTTGAAGCAGGCTGCCCCGGAAACCATGCAAATGTTATTGCAGATGGAGATCACTGAAGAAGTGGAATTAGCGGGAGCAATGGGGCGTGAAGAAGCTTTTCGTGGTTCTATGGGGAGATCCGAGCGGAAAATTCATAAAATACAAAAATTGAAATCAAGGAGAAATGAGATAAGAACAAAACTCGGTATAATGCCGTCGGAAATGAAAAAATATAGAGGTTATAAAAAACATATCTCATTACCAGAGAGCCTGATATATCTTCGAGATCGAGTTGAATTATTGGAGAAACAGTTGGTTGAACCTCCCGCTTCCTGGTTGCCTGTTACAGTCCATGAAAATAAAGTAACCGTTCATCCGGTGGACCTGGAAAAATCAGCGGAAGAATATCGCAAAAGACCAAGACGAGGACCACGCCGTTAAACTTTGTGACGAAAGATAATGTTCTTAAGGAGTCCCCCAATTAAATGCTACTCCCAATTCCCGAAGCATATCAAAGGTGTTTGTGTATTTGACGTTAAAATATTTGCACACGTCTGGTATTTTTACTCTTTTACGTGATTTTGGGTCAGGCATTTCATGGGTAACAACGGTTGCGTTATTGGCTTTGGCGTATGCAATTACCCACGCATCCGCACCGCTGGCAAACTCGCTTTTCGCTGCATCACTGAAACGCTCCTGGCTTTGTGCCCATTGAATGATGTCACGATAAGACGTCAAAACAAATTCAATATTTGTAGAGGCAAATAAGCCGGATGCTTGCTTTTTCCATACGTCTAAATCATCACCTTCTGAAAGTTCGTCTTCGACACGATCGATACTTTCAAGATTGCCCATACTATTGTGATGCAGTAAAGAACTCCAGAATCCAGGACACAAATCAAATGCGTAATATCTGCGTTTGGCTTCTATAAATATATTCGCGTCTAATATGTATTTTACTGCTTCCGGCATACGTAAAACCTAAAAACCAAGTTGCGTGATATAATTATCAAATGTTTTCCCTTTTAGTCCTGTGAGCCGATATGCATCACGATAAAGCAACCGGCCTTCCAAAGTTGCCTGGGCTACGGCGCTGCCAAAAAGCTCTCCTACGCGGACTCCCTGAGTATTCCAGAAATGGCCGCCGGTTTTTTTGTTTCTACGGCTCATTCTATCTCTTTCGCTATCTTTAACATAGTTATTATAGAACTCAAAAAAACGCTTCTTGCTGATATATTTCATATCCAGGGTTCGGCGTGCGGCCACAAGAGGACTGACCTTGAACCTTCTCGCCAGAGCCTGAAAAAGGTCATAATCGTTCTTTCCTTGTTTTTCTCTTAAGGCCTCTTTGAATTCATCAGATGGTACAAGGAATTCTGCTGCAACCTGGTTACAGAATTTTTCTACATTTGTCTCATCAGGTTGTAATTCATCAAAATTGGATACTCCTTCATATCCCAGCCATAAATGACTTAACTCGTGGACAATAGTGAACATTTGAGCAGATTTAGAATCACGCCCATTAATAAAAATCACTGGCGCATATTCATCAACTAAAGCAAAGCCCCGAAATTCCTCTACATCTAACGGGCGATGGGTGTTATTGCCAACAACCCCATTTATAGCAATCATAATACCTGCGTCTTCTATAGCCTTTCGTAAGAGCCTTAAAGCTTCGTCCCAGGTAGGAACTCGGTTAGCCCAGCCGTCAGAGAGAGACAGAATGTTGCGCATCTCCATTGCTACCTTGACAGGGTTTGTTCTTAAGGTAGCGTCCTTAATGAATGGCAGTGGCTCCTGTCCTTCTTCGAGCAAAAATTCCCGCAGCCACTCCCGCCTGGATTGCATGGTTTGAATTGTATCTAACAAATTTGGGCTGGGACGCTCAGGTTCCCCTTTAACTGTTCTGAAATCGGGTATTGGCAACTTGTCCTCAGGTGGTTCATTTAGAAAAAAGTAACCCAGAGGTGTGTATGTTGTGGTTGCAAAATCTTCTAACTGTTTCAGTGTTGGATATACTTCGCCACATAACCAATCCGCAATCCTTGGAAACTTGCTTTTCATTGTATCTTCGGTTTTACCGCAACGCTCAATAGCCCAAAGAAACAATTCTGGTTGTATATTTATTCGTTCCATTTTCAGATTTGTATATCGGCATATTACTGTTTCAAATATAAACTCACACCACTATTTTATTGTAAACCACGAAAGGAAAAAAGTCAAAAAAAGTTGTAAGTGCTTGACAATAAAGTGATTGGACTTTATTCACTATTCCCTAATAAATAAATCTCATTTTGCCGACGTTTGGGATGAATGGGATGCGGATGGAGGGGGTGGGCCGATAGCCGCTGGGCCAATAGACGAAGAATGCCTTGCCGATAAGGTAGTCGCGGGGGACGGTGCCTGTGCGATATGTTTTACCGTTGCCCAGGCCGTGGCCGCTCCAGAAACGCGAATCGTGGCTTAATGGACTGTTGTCGCCCATTACGAAAAACTCGTCTTTTCCGAGTGTAAGTGGATTGCCTTCTATCGCTCTTCCGGCTTTGGGGCTGTTGGCAAACTTTCTTGAGGTATAATGAATGTC
>DAOWIP010000301.1 GCA_030640865.1 Sedimentisphaerales bacterium
AAACAACGCGATTCGCAGTCCTGTCGATTGGATATATCTCATCCCGATTATTTCCTTTCAATACTTACATAAACATTAAATGCGGTTTTTAAAACATACTCACCCGAATAAAATCAATAAATTCATGCGTTACGACATAGTACAAACTTCGTCTGCCGCATTCTATAGCGACCTTACCCTCCATCCCCTGTCTGGGTTCGATATTATCTTTCAGTTCGGCCGGGGCCTCCACCCGGACCTCGATAACATTACGGTATTTCTGCTGGCCGGTCGAAAGGACGTGAGCCCGTCTGGCCACCGATAATACCTTCGTGCGAAATGTTTTGTCCGGATAGGCATTCAGAATAATTTTCGCTTCCAAAAACCGGCCCGGCTCAAGCCGGTCATAAGCCTTAAGCAGTTCTCCCGCCGTGTCCTCGGCTACATTCACCAGCAACTGCCATTCAGATTCGTGTGGCACTATCTCCAGAACCGGCTCACCACGACCCACCGGCCTGGAAAATAACTGCCTTATCCGACTCTGGCTGGTGATTACAACCCCGTCAACCGGCGCCTTGATTTCATATTGCTCCAACTGCAATGTATATTTTTTCTTTTCGGCCTCCAGGGCCTTCAGTTCATGATGATACTGCTGGGCCATGTTCGTCTGGCCGCTACTCTGGGCATTGCGAAATCCCAGAGAAGCCTTTCCGATCTGATCAGTAACCCGGTCCATCTCACTTTCAATAATACGTTTGTCGAGAACCGCTAAAACATCACCTTTCTGCACATCCTGGCCGGCCTGCACGGAAACCGTTTCGATTACGCCATCCTGCTCAACATAGGCTATCCGGGCGTCGATGGGCACCAGTTCAGCCGTACCAATCACCTTGACCTGCCGGTGTATCAGCAAAGGCGTCAGGACAGCCAATACCAAAATTGCCGCCCAGATTGCCCTTCTGGCCCGCGGCATAAGATAAACCTTCTGCCGCAGGGCGGCTGCCGCCCGAACCAACGGCGAAAAAGGCAGATGGCGATAGTCCAGGCAGTTTGCCAGGGCACTGCCCGCCTCCGTCAGCAGTCCATCAATTTTGCGGCGCTGTGCCTGATCAATTTCCTGCTCCGTGGCCTTTTCGACTATCAAAGCCCCCACTACCCGACCATCACATCTGATCGGGAACACCCCCATAACCAACGACCGCCCCTGCAGCATATAAAGCCGGGCGGCCGTCAACAGATCGTCCGCCTCGCCGACACCCTCCTTTATAGCAGCGTTGGGATTGTCCACTATTAGAAGTTTGTCGTTACGGCACACCTGCCGAGCTATCTCGGAGATGTCCCTGATGAAACTGCTCTTGACGGCCAGCGATTCCACACCGGAAACCGCCTCCATTTTGAATTTGCCTCGGTAAGAAAACGTGCCGACCATACAGCGATACACACCCAATATTTCCTGAGCGTAATTTGCCAGGGCATAACCGGCCCGGCGAGGGTCCAGGCCGCTGTGCAAAGAACTTATGAATTGGCGCAGCCTGTCGCTCTGGGCGGTATGCTGCTGCATATCCTTTATCTGCCCTCTCTGCAGAAATACGCCGGCCCGTTCACATAATCCCTGCAGAAACACCAGAAAACCCCGCACTGCACGCGGGTCAACATCGGTTGGCGCGATAAGCAGCATAATCGCCTCTACCTTGTCCATCGGCGAAATCGGCACGAAAAGCAGAGTATGCGGCGAATCGTTCACGCCCGCCTCGGCCAAACCACCGTCAAATACATTCGATGCGCCCTGCGGCGGCAAAACTACCGATTCCGACGTCTGCATAACCCTCTGCAGGGCATTTTGCAGCAGTTGCTTCTGTTGGTCATTGTCCTGAAGCCCGGCCTTGTCGAGATTCATGTGACAGAGACTCTCCAGAGTACCAAGTTCATTCACTGACCAAACAGCACCCCCCACACCCAAAACGGCTACTACCCGCTCCAAAAAGTTACGAAAATATTCCTCTAATGAGCTGTCAGAGACGCTCAACCGGACTATTTCACTGCCAAGAGTGTTTAACCGCTCCTGGAACGCCGACATTTCCGCGTTGGTTGGCATTCGAGCCTCCAATAAAGATATATGTAAAACAATTTCGCATTATACAGTTATTACTGCGGGAATTAAACCCTTTTTCGAGACAAAAAAAGGCCCGAACCGGAAAACCGGCTCGGACCTTTATCAACTTGTTTGGACCGGCTGAAAACAGCCTGTCACACTTTCTATTAGCGGAACAGATCAATGTTAGGAGCGCTGGTATTGATCACATAAACGGGGTTGTAGTGATCATTAATATTGAACTGCACGGCATCGCTGCCTTCATCCTGGGGATCAGCTTCCTGTATCCACGGACGGTTATCAATATTGTCGCTGCTTATCCAGCCAAACCGGCAATTGATCAGGTAGCCGGGTATTCCCCAGCCGCCGCCACCATAAGCCGCACTACCATAAGCCGGGCCACCGGTTGATCCACCGCCCATTAACAGGTTCGATACAGTTCCGTCCACAGCAACGCCAACCATCATATTGGCGGCCATTTGAGAAACGCCACCACTGATAAAGGTGTTAAAGGCGTATATGGCATCGAAATCAGACACCGAACCATTGACGGTCGTTCCCATGATCCAATCACTATTAAGAGAACTGACGTTCCCGTTAATAAAGGCATTATTGATCATACGGCTGGCTTCGATACTACCGGCGGAACCGGAAACGGCCAGGTTAAAGAGATAACCACTGACATTCAGGTCTTCCATAGCGCCGTCGATCAGTGTGCTGTACAGGAAGACATTGTCGCCAAAACTGTTGCTCGAAATATCTCCGACATGGGCCGTACCATCCGTAGGTATCTGACCTGCAATGGCATTACCCATCGTAGTCCATATACCCGATGCGCTGGCGGCATTCACACTGGCCAGACGGGCAACACCCTGTCCCACAACATCAACACTGTTCAGTTTACCGAAGAAAGTTTCATACTCGGCACTTACTGTGTATGAACCCCACATGTACAAGGTCTGGTCATCACCTGCCAAATTGGTCCAGCTTACGCTGTTGTTGCTCCAGTCGAGTACACCCTCTTCAACGAACTGATTCGCGTCAACAGGACTGGTGCCGGTTACTTCGCCACTATGTGTATATCCGGCAAAGTTATAGGCTACCAGATCAGCCGTGTCAGCATCAACATCACCGTTGACTGTCAGCCAACCTGTAATCTCACCGTTGTCGCCATCGGCGTTTTCCATAACACGAACAGTACCAGCCCAATCCGTATCGACTGTCAGGGAACTTACATTACCTTCGATATTCACCTCAGCAGCCGCATCGTTCAGGCCACTGATCACGACAACAGCGCTGCCGTCAACATAAGCCAAAACTCCACTGCCGACTGCGGTTACACTATCGTAATCCGAAACGTAGGGATTGTTCTCCGATACCAGCACTTCACCATCAACCAGATTCAACTGCGGTGTCGGGTGTGTTGTACCACCCACGGTTCCACCATTTGTATAAGGCGCCACAAACATATCAATCTGTGACGATAGCGGCACATTCACTGTCGGGGTCGAACCGGCGTTCAAATCATCCATCGGAGCGACGATACCACCAAAGCCGGCACCAAGATCATAAGTACCCTCGACTTCGCCAATCATGGCATAGACAGTACCCATAGCATATTCGCTACCCGATCCGCTGACTGGAATACCCATAATCGTCGAACTGTCTTGAACACCATCCGCTGTAGCATCGATATCAACATCACCGATCTCGGAAAGGATGCCGCCGGCAAACCAACTCGGCAGGCCGGACAGGCCCAAATCGGCCACGTCAGCCTGCATATCGCTGGCGTCATCTATGGCGATAACACCCTCGGTTTCAAGCGTTGCACTGATATCACCACTGGCTGCGATACTGCCGATTGAATCATCGGTAGCGACATCAGCATCAACTGTACCATTAAGTGAGAGCATATAACCAAACGCAACCACATTTACAGTACTGCCATCACCAACAGTCAGATCACCGGAGGCGATTACACCACCGGTAACATTATCGGCATCAATATCAATCTCCAGATTAACAATGCCGCCATCGGAGAGTACCGCGTCAAGAGCGGTCGGAGCGTTGACCACGCTGTAAGTCGCGCTGAATTCAGCGTCGAGTTCCGCCGAGGTGGGAGCGTCAATATCGTCCGCCGCCACAATCAGGCCAACGTCGCCTTCGACATCCAGATCAAAATCAGCATCGCTTGAGAACAGATAAAGTTCGTCAAGATCGATACTGGCATCGTTATTTACGCTCAAGGCCAGATCACCGACCTCAATCATGGTTATGGCATCCACCGTTACTCCGCTGGCGGAGACGGGGTTCTCATCGTTTTCGATTTCAACCAGCATACCGGCACCGCCCGTAGCGGCTATTGTATAAACAACCGGATTGGCGTCTGTCGCGTCGGCCTTGAGTGTCAGTGTCAGCGTATCAACACCATTGGTCGCACCGATCACCAGTTCGCCGGTAATACCCAGACCGGTAATCGCTACAGCATCAGCACCGCCGGCGTCGCCACCAATGAAGATGTCCGCTGTTACATTGCCGGAGCCGGCTGTTACCGTAGTAAGGCTGTCACCAACCATTACCACGCCACCGACATCACCCTCGGTCGATACGATACTGCCGGATGTGTCGGTAACAATGACGTTACCGGATTGGCTCAGTTCCGTTGTAAGTGAGGTCAGATTGACGCCTGCAACCAGGCTACCGGACATCAGACCGGTTTGAGCGACCTTTGTGCCGTTCAGGTTGGCCACGGACTGACCAATGTTGACCGCACCGACACTACCGTCGGCTGTAATCGTACCAGTCAGATCACCGAGAATTGTAACACTGCCGATGTTACCAGCCATGGCTACTGCGCTGTTGACAATAACCTCAGCGGAGGTAATGGTACCGGCCATATCACCGGTAAGGTCCAAAGCAGCCTGAGCCGCTGCGGCATCGCCATAAGTGCTGAATGAATCGGCCGCGGTACCAACTACGATGTTGCCGATGTCCTTGGCGTTGACTCCGCCGGTTTCCAAAATATTACCGGTAATCGTTACCGTATCAAGGTCCCAAGCGGTGATCATGTAAGCAAGATCGCCGTCGATTGTTACATTACCGTCAGTAGTAGTATATCCGTCAATGCTTGTGATGGCGTCGCCGGATACCGTTACCTGGTATTCCGCAGCCGTATCACCAATACCTTCAGTCAGCAGGATCGGTGTGCTCAATACCGCTCCGGTGGTTCCGAAGGAGAAGCTCACATCGTCGCCTGCCGAAGTCGGATTGGCCGCCGTAACAGTGAAGACTGACGGATCAGCCGGAGCACCGAATACGACACTGTCGCCGACATCGGGATCATCGAACATGCTCTGCAGGCCGGCCGCGGTCGGATCGTCAACGCCCTGTGCACTGCCAACAGCAACCGCTGTTACCGCGTTATCGGCGGCAGTCTTGGATGCCAGAACAGGCAGTTCGACATCACCTTCAACGAGAAGGGCGTTGATGGTGCCGGTTACAATCTGGCCATCGACATCGCCTTCAACCGCTAACGTGCCGAGATTATCGAAATTGCCGGTCGCGGAAGCGGCTGTGAAGTCCAGCGATAACAGATCGAACGGGGCGTCGTCAACGTTGCCGGCACTACCGCCGGTCGCGACATCCGTCGTCAGAGCAATATCAACATCAGCAGCCTGAGCCGTCGCGTTGTCAACGGTGATGTCAATTGTCTTGGCGGCACCGTTGAATGTATAGCTGTAAGACGGACCAGAGGTCGCGTCAAACGTATAAGCAATGTTATTATATGTGAACACGGTTACCGGAGAGTCGGCCGTTGCCGCCTTGGAAATAATCGTGCTTGTAATATCGTTACCTGTTACCGCGTCGATGTCGCCACCGGCGGTAATGGCACCGGTTACATTACCGGTATCCGGAATCAGGGTCACACCGTCGGGATTGGCGATTACACTATCGACATCACCGAGAGTAGCTGTAATCGTCGCCGCTATATCAGCGTCAATCGTGCTCACTGTCCCGATATTGCCGCTATTGGAGGTAATCGTACCCATGATACCACCATCAGCTTCGTCCGGGTCAAGGGCCGTAACCGCTGTAATATTTCCACCAGCAGTCAAATCAACATTGATGCCGACATCCGCGCCGTCATCGCCGACGGCGGAGACGGTACCAACTGTACCATTAGTAGCGGTAATTGTAACCGCCGTTGCGGTATCACCAATAGTACCGACTGTCGATACAACATCGCCGACATTGGTGTTAGCCACAATACTTGTGGTACCGTTACCAGCACCAAT
>DAOWIP010000002.1 GCA_030640865.1 Sedimentisphaerales bacterium
AACAACCATGAGGCCAATACCCTTGAAAAATCCGCCGAAGGTGTCGTCGTCAAAGGCAGTGCTCACCATTCGTTTCATCCGGCCAATCTGGTTGAGAAACGTACAACCATAGAACACGACAGCCAGAATTAGCCAGAGCCACCAGTAAGATGCAAATTCTTTCATTTGTGTTTTCCTTTCTTTCTGACAATGATCCTACAGTCCCGTAGGATAGGCTTTAGTCCATGTTGTTTTCTTTCTCATTAGCCCCTCGCTTCAGCGAGGGGTTGACCGTCTAAAAAACACTCCTAACCGTTTCAACGGTTTATTACAAGCGGTTTCTTTTTTTCTTCTGTATTCTGTTCTCTTCTTCGTTTGCCGACGATTAGTTATCGCAGCCGGTTAATTTTAAATCGGCCAGCTTCTCGATAGGGGCCATTATTTCCGATTTCATCATAGAATAATCGCCTGACATCGTGTTGGTAAGAAAAATTTCTCTGAACCCGTCAATAGCCGTATAGTTATTCTGATGTATCCAGATAATCAGGCGATTATAAATAGTCCCGGGGTCGGCCAAACCTTCGGGTTTTACCGCTACTACCATTTTCATTGTAGGCACTTTTTTGACGTCGGTCATTTCGCCAAGTTTGCCGACAAGCTTTAACGCGTCTTCGGCTACGGGTATGCGTATTTCTGTTAACCAATGTTCACTTGAGACAAGTGTGGGGTTGTTCAGGTATTTATAAGTAACCGGCCCTCGCGGCGGCATCAAGCCTTTTTGGCCCGCAAGAGCGAATAATTTACCGATAGCCGACCCCATCTGATTATATGGCCCACGGTAAATCGTGTACAGGACAACCTGTTCATTCATTGTTCGGACGGCGAACCCCTTTTTCAACATTTCGTTCACTATTGGCTCTGCCGGTTCATTCATAGCTTTCTTTACGATTTTCCTTTCCGGAGCGTTATCAGGAAGATGTTCCAACATATAAGTTAAACCTTCTATTGGCACATCCATAACTATTGCATCACATTTTACTGCATTGTAAATCAAACTATGTTTCACTGAATTGATATGATCCGGAATCCCGGATATTTGTCTTTCTAAGTATGCGTCATGCTCATCCTCGGATAAAACAGGTCTTTTCGGTAACCATAACTTCTTAATGGACTCTTTATCGAGCTTGCTGATATTGTCAAGGAATTCATAATATTTCACCCTGGCTTTCAAGCGATTGAAACCTACTGATTTTGTTCTCAGTGTAACAAGCATATTTCGTGCTCTGAGCGTTGTGTGTCCAATGCGTTCCGGTTCACACTCAAGTACCTTCTCAAAGTATAGGCGAGCCTTTTCAAGATCGCGTTTTTCATCCAGACGAGGATTCATGGCAACAGTATATAGCGCGCCAAGCTGAGCGTAGATTCTTGCTTTTTGGAAGCTCTCAACATCTGGGTTTTTCTTAAGGTACGTAAGGTAATACTTTTCCGCCAATGTCCGATCAGCTACTTTATATTTACCGCCATTCATCTCAAGATCATACTTCAAAGCTTTGTCCAAATCCGGATCATTGTCATAATTAAGAACTCCGCAAAGACAATTGGAATAAGACAGGCAAATACATATGCCGGCAAGAATCAGAGTCGGTTTAAAATTATAAAATGCCATCATAATCATGTCCTTCTTGTAGGGTGGGCCTATGGCCCACGCGTTCTTATGTCATTCCTGCGTAGAGCCTGCCCCTGCGAAGGCAGTGGGCAGGAATCCATCTTTTTCGCTCTGGCACCACATGTTTTTCTTTATTCGATGTTGAATGTTGAACGTTCGATGTTTGAAGTTCAACTCTTTAATTTCCCATCTTCAAATCTTAAATCATAAAATCTTAAAATCATAAATTCTTCACCCTCTCCAGTCCCACCCCGTCAAGTTTTGTCCCGCACCCCGGACAGCAGCCGTTGAGTAGATTGTATTGGCCTAATTGATAACCGAACCGCTCGATGAGCAGTTCACCGCACTCGTGGCAGTAGGTATTTTCCCTGCCCGAACCTGGCATATTACCGACATAAATATAACGCAACCCCGCCTCTTTACCGAGATCATACGCCTTTTCCAGTGTTTCTTTCGGCGTGGGACGGCCTTGTGATCTCTCGAAATCCGGATGATAACGGCTGATATGCCAGGGAACATCTGGGCCTAACTCCTTGGCTATAAAATCCGCGATTTGTTTTAGTTCTTCATCGCTGTCATTCAGGCCCGGCACGACCAGGGTTGTTACCTCCAGCCATATATCGGTATTGCCGGCTATGTATCGCAGCGTATCCAGTACCGGCTGCAACTTCGCTTTGCAGACATCCCGATAAAATTCTTCGCTGAAGGATTTCAGATCGACATTGATTCCGTCCAGGAACTCGCCGGCGAACTCTATCGCCTCGATAGTCATATATCCATTACTGACGAACACGTTAGCCAGTCCTTTTGTATGGGCCAATCGGCCGCAATCGGCGCATAATTCCATGAAAATTGTCGGCTCGGTATAGGTATATGCGATACTGGTACAGTGGTGCTGCAGGGCAGCGTTTACGATCTGTTCCGGCGTAATGGCCTGCCCTGACAGGCTACCGTGTATGCGTGGATATTGGCTTATCTGCCAGTTCTGACAGAAGTCGCAGCGAAAATTACAACCGGGCGTCGCGATGGAAAAACTCATTTGACCCGGCTGAAACTGAAACAGCGGTTTCTTTTCGATGGGATCGACTCCT
>DAOWIP010000442.1 GCA_030640865.1 Sedimentisphaerales bacterium
CTCCACCCCGAAAAAGAGTATTTTTTCTCGGCCTGATGATTGTCAGTTGACGAATGATAAGACACGAAGGTAACATAAAGAACATCGAACGTTCAACATTGAACATCGAATAAGAAGAACGCGTGGCGCCCAGGCCCACCCTACAGAAGAACTCCCCGCTTGACAGCAGGGGCTGGTTAAGAAATGTTTGGAGTGTAAAGACGATCCGTGAACAGAATATGGGCTATAGCACGAAACCTGATTATAGAAGTTCTGCGTATGCGGATACTGATGGTCTTTATCCTCGTGGTTACCGTCTGTAACACCGTTTTTCTGGCTCTATGGTTACGCGAGTACTCCGGCAGGGTCGATGAGAAAGTACAAACCTTTTTAAGCTACAGTCTGAGTTTTACCACTACGTTCCTGGCGCTGCTGACGATATTTATCTCAATAGCCACCATTACCCGCGACATCAAACGTAAAGAAATATTTACTGTTGCCACCAAGCCAATAAAACGCGTTCATTTTCTGATAGGTAAATTTCTTGGAACGGCATTGCTAAATCTGGTTTTATTAGGCGTCTCCGCAGTGATGATCTTCGCGCTGGCCCGCTATTATCTGCCACGCGGCAGTAATGTAACACCAGACGAGAAAGCGCATCTGGAGCAATTAGTGTTCACCGCCCGCCGATCCGTCAAGCCGGAATATAAAGACGTGCAAGCCGACGTCAAAAAATGGGTCGATGAAAAAGTCCAGGAAAAACTTCGCAATGAGTCCGACCGCTATAAAAATAATCCCGTCGAAGTCGAAAAGATGCGCCGTGTGCTGACCGCGGATAAAACCAAAGAATTCATCGCACAACAAACCGCTGTACCGCCCGGCGGTCATCTGGTATGGCATTTTACCGGCGTTAATCCGCCGAACCGGAAAAATGGTTATGTCTTCGTCCGTTTCAAGCAGGAAGTAACAATCAATCCGCCTGATTTGCATACCTATAACGAATGGATGTTCGGCCCTCAAGACCCTATGGTCTATGGCGGTACGATACGCAGCCGATCCCGCGATGTTATCCGTAGCGTCCATGAGTTTGCTATACCAGCAGGAAGCGTTTCCGAACAGGGCGACCTCTATGTCTTATACCATAATCCACTGCGAAACCGAGACACAACGGTTATTTACCAGCCCGGTACTGGTATCGAAGTGCTCTATGTGGCAGGCACTTTCTCCGGGAACTTCCTGCGCACAACGGCCCTGATCTATCTGCGTTTGTTGTTCCTTGGAACCGTCGGCCTGGCTATGGGAGCGTGGCTGAGCTTTCCCGTTGCGGTACTGCTGGTGCTGGTGGTATATGTACTGGGACTGAGCAGTAACTTCATCGCTGATGCGCTTACTTACGAGGCCAGCGATACTATTAGTATGTTTATTACCATTATAATGAAATTTTTACCCAGTTTTTCATCCTGGGACCCGGTGCCCATGATCGAAAAAGGCAGACTGGTGTCTGTGAACTTAGGCGGCAGTCTGCTCAATGCGCTGGATTTGTTTTTACAAGGTGAGAAAATCACCCCCGATATATGGGATAATCTCCTTTTGTTGAAAGATTTATTGATTGGCGCGATCGCAGGCTCCTTCGGATACGTTGTGTTCCGATTCCGTGAGTTGGCCAGGGTTGTTGTGTAAGATATGCGTAGAGGACGTTTGACATCTATATTTCTGGGTCTGCTGGGCGTCGGTTTTTTAATAGCGGCGGCGGCTCTTCTCGAACCCATCTACTCGCTCCGCAAAGAGTATAAACTGCAATCGGGGAATCCCCTGAAAGACAAGCAGATTTCAGCCGAGTTGCGACTGCCGCCGGTAGTTCTTTTTACCTTCCGCGCGTTGGCAATCGATTATCTGTGGATTCGGGCCGAAAAACTCAAAGATGAGGGTCAGTATTTCGACGCTCTTCATCTGGCCCGCATGATTTGCGCTCTCCAACCCAATTTAGCCAGCGTCTGGGATTTTCAGGCGTGGAATATGGCTTATAATATTTCCGTGACCCTGCCAACGCCTCAGCAACGCTGGAACTGGGTCCGCGCCGGTTACGAACTGCTACGAGATAAAGGGCTCCTGTACAACCCGAATAATCTGAAGATTTATCGATCACTGGCCTGGACGTTCCAGCATAAAATCGGCGCTATCAGCGACGACTATCATCGGTATTATAAATTGCAGTTGGCTCTGGATATGACGCCGTTGCTTACGCCGCTGAACAGTCAGGAGATCAATTCGGCTCAGGATATCGCGGCTATGGCTGAAATTGAGTCCGATTGGGATAAATTCAAATCCGCCCCAAAAGTTGCTGAATTACTCGATAAAATCCGAAAGGCCGAACCGAAATTCAGCGACAGGGATAAATTGTTCGACGGTTTGCTGAAAATTCGTACGAATCCGACCGATTACGCCCCAACTCTGCACCAGGTACTGGCAGATAATCGCTATAATCCGGCCCTAAAGAATCTCGATGTGTTCATTCGCGCCCACGAACTGCGCGCCCGCTGGAAGCTCGAACCAAAACGAATGGCTGAAATTAATAAAAAATACGGTCCCATAGATTACCAAAAAGAGGACACTCATCTCAGTATGGACTGGCGTCTGCCCTGGACCCATGCCATTTACTGGGCGGTACGCGGGTTGGAATCCGCCGAGACCAAAACCGGCTTCGACGTCCTTAACCTGTATCGAGTCGTTTATCACTGTCTGCAGGAACTTTATCATTACGGTAACCTGCAAATACTGGCTTACGCGTATCCCAGTCAACCAAAACAGGCCGGGTCAGTCAGAGAAGTGCAGGACGCGCCCCAAGAGGTTAAACTAATGCTGTTTAACAGCCAGGACCTCAGAATGTTTCCCGTCGCGTACCAGGCGACGCTGGATGTGCTCCAGACGTACAAAGATGCCGACGACAGAACACCTACCGGCGTAAAAGACGCCTCCGCCAATTTGTGTCGGGCTGGTATTTCCAGCTTCTATCTGGCAGGCCATCGCCGACTCGCGCAAAAATATTATGATCAACTCCGCAGACGCGATCCAACTAATAAAGACTATCATGTCTCCCTGGATGCCTTCATTCGTGCTGATATGAAAGAAGAAATCGGGACTATCACACCCAAAGACGCCAGCGATTATATCATCAGCCTTTTACGCGACAGTTACTATCGCTTTGCCATCGGGGACGATGAAAACGCTACTATTCGGGAAAATTGGGCACTGCAGGTGCATAAAGCCATGCTGTTGCAACATCCCGCCTCCGAAGATGAAACCCTGCGAATGACCCTGCGGCCATTTCGTGATTTACGCCGATTGGCCCTGATGGATTTTCTGAATGATCCACTTGCCAACCCCAGCATTAAAGGAATGATGTTGACCAGAATTAAGAATTTTGATCCTGTCCTGTTCGACCAGGTTATGGCAGAATGGGAAAAACAGAAAAGATCGACGAAGTCTCCGGGAAAGTCTAAGCAGAAATAAATGTATCAGATTCGTTGTGTTAAAACACAGGAAGTAAATGAGGCACTGACGCTGCTGTTTTGTCCCGGCGGCTCCAGTGGCTCCGATTCGCGTGAGGTCGAAGCTAAAGTCAAAGCCTTTCGCGCTATAGCCCTGAAAGAAAAATACGATATCAGCCGTCATATCGTGGTTCTCCGCGGGGATAAGATGGTTTTCTCCTGCCTGTCTGTTCCTAACGAGGGCCGAACAGCGTTTATCTATTCCTCCGTACCCAATCCGGCTGATCCGCAACTCGATAAATATGCAGTCGAGGCAGTACAGCAATTGTGCCGGTGGACCATCTCATCCAATAACAATCTGCTGGAAGTCCTGCTCGATACCGAAGATACAGTCCGTAAAGAAATCTTTCTACGCTGCGACTTCAGAAAATTGACCGATCTGATCTATCTGTCCCGCGCAAGCACACTCCCAGTCCAACAACCCAACATAAACAAAAATGTCAGTTGGCTTAACTACAACCAAAAGAACCATAATCTATTCAAAAATGTCATCCGTCAAACCTATCACGATAGTCTCGACTGCCCGGAACTGGAAAATATGCGGGATGTGGAAGACGTAGTTCAGTCCCATAAGGCAGCAGGGGCGTTCGACCCACGTTGGTGGAAACTGCTGTCGTATAACGATGAGCCGTGCGGAGTTTTGCTGCTGTCCCTTCTGCCAGACAGTAATTCAATGGAACTGGTCTATATGGGACTCACGCCGTCTGTTCGGGGCCGGGGCTGGGGCCAATTGCTGCTGCAGGAAGCAGTTGAATGCTCTCGCCAAAGCGGAGTAAGTTATCTGATGCTGGCAGTGGACTGCCGTAATTATGTGGCTCGAAAACTCTATAAACAATTCGACTTTACGGAATTTCTCCGACGTACCGTTCTATTATACACATCACCGACAAAATAAGTTCCACAGGTTATCCACATCGGTACTTATGCTGTGTATAAAAGGTGGATAGATTTTTTTTTTCGTTTGTAACTATTTGCCTCTACGCTTTCTTGAGCGTGTGGAAAAAAAAGTATATATTTTTGTTTGATTGTTTTTAACAGAATCATAATATAGATTTTATCATCAAGTTTTATTCATACTTGATAACTCCCTTGAGGAGAATGTTACAGTTCGCTTAAGAAATGGTTTTTCAGGGTTAGGCATACTCATTGTTAATAACCGGATAGAGCCTGTTGGAGAAGCGCCGTGAAGACAGAAATTGTCGATACCGTTGATAAAATTAACGAAGCGATTGCCCGTAAAGTCGGGCAACAGCGATTTAAGATATGGTTTAAGAATTCCACACGCCTGATAATCGAAGATGACTATGTCAAAATCGGTGTGCCGAACCTTTTTATCGGTGGGTGGATTGAAAATCATTTTGCGAGCCAAATACAAGATGTCGTTACCGACATTGCTGGTCGGCCCATGAAGGTAATTTTTGCCATTGACCCGGAACTGTTCGGCTCCCAACGCCGCCGACAACTCGATTCGCAGGCGGAATCGGTTGCCAAGAGTACCAACCCCTCCTCCAATCGCCGCAACCGGTTCAGTCCCCATACTCAACAGAATCTCCGGTTCAAGCTGGGGAATTTTGTGGTCGGCCCTCCAAATCAACTGGCCTATAGCGCCGCCAGTACCGTCGCGGCTGAACCACGTACACATTTTAATCCCCTTTTCATTCATGGCGGCTGTGGGCTTGGCAAAACACATTTATTGCAGGGAATCTGCAATATGGTTCTGCA
>DAOWIP010000245.1 GCA_030640865.1 Sedimentisphaerales bacterium
CCTCGGCAGCACTGATATTCGACAGTCATTTCGACGACTATCGCGGAGTAATCTGCTATGTACGTATCTTCGCGGGCAGCCTGAAAATAGGACAGAAAATCCGCATGCTCGGCGCCAGCCGCAGTTACCACATAACCGAACTCGGTAAATTCACGCCCGGTATGACGCAGGTAAAGCGGTTAGGCACCGGCGAGGTGGGCTATGTCATCGCCAATATTCGCCGGCTCAGCGATGTGATTATCGGTGACACAATCACCGACGACGTCCACCCGACGACAGAGGCGCTGCCGGGCTATCAGAAACCTATGCAGATGGTCTTTTCCGACTTTTACCCGTCAAACACCACGGATTTCAGTAAGCTGCGGGCCGCTTTCGAAATACTACAGCTTAATGATTCGAGTTTTACCTTTGCGCCGCAAAGTTCGCCGGCGCTGGGGTTTGGTTTCCGTTGCGGCTTTCTCGGACTGCTGCACATGGAGATCATTCAGGAACGGCTTGAGCGTGAGAACAATATTGAAGTCGTACAGACAGCCCCGACGGTCAGCTACGAAATTCTCACCGAATCGGGCGAGACCCTCCGGATCGATTCTCCCAGCCAGTTACCCGATCCCAGCCAGATAGCCGATTTGCGTGAGCCTTTTGTCAAACTGGAGATCATAACGCCCAGCGATTCGATTGGTGCTATTATGAAACTCGCCGAGCAGCGCCGCTGCAAACTGGAGAAAACCGATTATCTCAGTCCACTACGGGTAATACTCGATTACAAAGCGCCACTGGCGGAAATTGTCTATGATTTTTACGATCTGCTCAAGGGCGTCAGTCGCGGTTACGCAACAATGGATTATGAATTAATAGGTTTCGAGACCGGAGACCTGATAAAGATTGACTTCCTTATCAACAAGGTTCCCGTCGATGCCCTTTCACTGATTGTGCATCGCAGCAAAGCCGAGCAACGCGGCAGAAAGCTACTCCTTAAATTACGCAAGGCAATACCGAGACATCAATTCGAAGTACCGTTACAGGTAGCGGTTGGCGGCAAAATCATCGCCAGGGAAACCATCAGGGCATATCGTAAGGACGTTACCGCGAAATTGTATGGCGGAGATGTTACCCGTAAAATGAAACTGCTCCAAAAACAAAAAGACGGCAAAAAACGGATGAAAAGTGTCGGTTCGGTGAACATCCCACAAGAAGCGTTCATGTCAATTCTGGACAATAAGTAACTGCAATATATACGGTTGTATCGTTAAACGCATTTTAGCAAATCGGATTTTTGCAAGAAGAGGAAAATATTTTTTATCCATCATACCGAATTAGCTTGACAAAGGCGATTAACGGTATAGAATGCGGCAATTGACAAGTAAATAATGATAGAACAGTTTTTGGCGGCTCATAATGAGCCTTAAAAGGGAAGACGGTGCAAATCCGTCGCGGACCCGCCGCTGTAATCGAGTACGAAAACCGGACCACGCCACTGTCCATACGGATGGGAAGGCCCGGTGAGTAGGATGATCCGAGAGCCAGAAGACCTGCCATAAACTATCCCGTGCCGGGTGTTTTGTAAATGACTTCGTGGGTTGAGTCAGTTAAAACGAGCAGGTACGCTCTTTGGGCGCGTCTGTTTTAGCGCTGATTTTATGGCCTCATGTTTCCCTCGAAGCATGAGGCTTTTTTTATTACTCAGGCTAATTGTAAAAAACGCAGGCACTGAAACTCAACCCGCTTGATTTTTTCTAACAGTGGAAAAAGGCGTTACTTATGCCGGCTATACAAGTCTTTTTCCGCTGAGAATATATACGTGATTGGTTACTGTTACAAAAGCTACTTTTGTCATTCCCGCGAAGGAATGACACCCCTGACATATTCAGGGGCAAGAATCCATGTTTTTCGTTAGAAAAATCGTCTTCTATACAATGATACTATTCCTTAACTGAAAGAAAGGTAAGGTGGAAAAATGAAATGTTATTACTTAATCGTCGTTCTTACGCTAAGCATCGCCGTTGGGGCCGGGGCCGCAACATACACCGACAGCGCAGAATACTCGGCCGGTACCGGTAGTAATCAAGCAACCATAGCAATTGATTTCGATGAAAATAATTACTATGTATTCACATACAACTGGGACGGCACAGCCACAGGCTGGGACGCTCTGGACGCTATCGATCAGGTCGGCGCGTTGGGCATATCTTACACCGACTACGGTGACCCATTGGGCATATTAATCAGCGATTTCGATTATCCCGGAGGCGTGAAATACGATTACGGCGCGGAGTATGCCGGTTGGGCTTACTATATTGGAACCGACAACCAAAATTGGTCGTTAAGCGGTAGTGGAGTCTCTTCCCGCAACCTCAGTAACGGTGATTGGGACAGTTGGGTCTGGACGAACTATGACGCAAGCTGGGCACCAGTTCGAGGTCCCGGCGAAGCTCCGATCCCCGAACCGGCAACGCTTGCGCTGCTGGGCGTCGGAGGCTTACTCTTACGCCGGCGAAAACAATAAGTATCAATTATGGTTATTGCCGGAGGAGAGGGGCGGAGCTGTAATATCGGCTCCGCCCATATTCCGCATAAGCACAAAAGGAATAGAATTATGAATATCCAAAAGAGACGCCAGCGTCAAAAGTTTTTTGCCTCCTCGTTTTTTGGGGTGTTGGGGCTGTTTTTATACCGTTTTTCGGACTTTTGGCGGTTGCATCAAAAGATATCAGTTATAGTAATGATGGTTTTACCTGTTCTTTCCGCAGCAGCAAGAAGCCCTGATTATGATCCGAATGATTTCGCGATTGAGGTTGTGGAGTATGTCGAAGGTAGCGGAGTCGGTACCGATTGGATTTCAGGAGACCCGTTTAACAATCCTGATTGCTCGTTGGGCAGGCCTACACTGGAGACAACCGGCGACGGCTGGATTCCCGTAGATGAAAACGTGCCCATTGTACCGGTATATCCGGCCTTCAGGGCCTTTGAGTTGGTAACAATCGGCAACAGCGGCCACTTGACAGTTAAGTTCAGTCATAGAGTTGCCAACGACAAAAACAACCCTTACGGCATAGACCTGATCGTATTCGGAAACGCCTGCCAGCAAATAGGAAGTGGTCAAAGCTGGACAAACGGTAATTCGGAAAATACGACAGTGGAAGGCGGCATTTTCAAGGAGCCAGCGATTGTATCGGTCAGTCAGAACGGTAATGTATGGTACGAGTTTTCGTCCGGGCCATACGCCGATGATTTTGCTCCGACAGCAAGCTATCAATGGGACAGAGTCAATGACGTATGGGCGGAAGAACTTGATCCGACTCGGCCGGTGGACCCGTGTTTCTGCGCAGCAGATTTCGCGGGGCAAACCGTCGCGAATATGATCGATGCCTACGACGGCTCGTCAGGCGGGACCGGTTTCGATCTTGAGGAACTCGGCCTGGACTGGATAATGTACGTTCGGATTCAAGACAATCCGGGCAGCAGTGCAACGACCGAAATAGACGCCGTCGCGGATGTAAGCTGCTGCGGTGATTACAAACACCCATTTCCTATAGGCGATCTTACCGAGGATTGCAGAGTGAATTTGCTGGATTTCGCGGTACTCTCCGAGCACTGGCTGGTGTGTACATGGGATTGTCCATAAACATAATGCAAAATAACGCAAAAAAAGCATTTACAATTGTCGAGCTTCTTGTTGTCATAGGGATAATATCGCTACTAATGGCGATACTTATGCCCGCACTGAACAGAGCACGTGAGCAGGCCCGCGGAGTGCTCTGCCTTACGAAAATACGACAACTGGTAATCGCTTCCTATACTTATGCCAATAACCATAATGACTATTACCCCGTGGCGTACAGATACGAAAACGCGAATTCGATTTTCACCGCCTATGCCTGGGACTTCACCTCCATAAAAGACTGGACCACACGTGAAACAAAGGTAATACCGGGACTACTGTGGCAGGGTGAAACTATCGCGGAAATACAACAGTGCCCATCATTCGACGGCGGCCATAACTGGCTGGACGACCCATATACCGGCTATAATTACAACACAAGCTACATCGGCCACGGAAGCGGAGAAAGTATTACAACCCCGGCAAAAATCACCGACGTCAGAAGGCCGAGCGAATGCGCTATTTTTGGCGATGGCGAATATGGCGGCGGAGCAAATAAATTCATGCGGGCGCCCTTGCCGAGTGAGGGCGATGACGGGTTCTTCGGCAGAGCGGCTGGTACGCAGGGCTATCGGCATTTGGGCCGGACCAATGTGGCTTATTGCGACGGCAGTGCTAAAGCAACCAGAAAACTTTATACCAACACCGATCTCGCTGAAATTGATAATATCGCGCAAAACACGGGGTTTCTTTCGAGCGATAATAGCGCCTACGATTTAAAATAAACCGTAACCGTTCACGGATTCTTCTCTTTATGAGCGACTGAAAGGGCAAAATGATCTTGTATCTCACCCAGGGCAACGCCCTGAGTAACGGAGTAACAATTATTTATTTTTTTATCTCTATATAGCTCTGCTACTTACGAGTTTTACACTCGCGATAATAACCATAAAATGCGCGCAAATACGATAGTTCACCCTATATAGGGGTGGACTAATTGCCCCACTCGTTTATCCTGGGGGTCATTCCCACGAAGATTGGGTGGCAGCCACCAAGTCTTCGAGGTGGACGGTAACAAAAATGGCTTTGTTTCGTAAAATAGCCTGGCGTCAAAAGTTTTTGACCCCACGATTTCGAGGTGTGGAGAAAGTTTGCCTGCGGCAAACCAGTGAACGGTTACGATTTATTTTAATGAAAAATCATAAAACACTTATTGCTTTTCTACTACTTACAGGCATAGGGACGGTTATTTCGCTGCTGCTTGACCGTACCGACAGTTCGGAAACACGCCCCGGACCCACAGGCACGCCCAGGCGAATTATATGTATGTCGCCGGCGGTTACTGAATTAGTTTTCGCGCTCGGCTGCGGTGAGCATGTAGTAGGTGTTAGTGATTTCTGTACCTGGCCAACTGATGCCTCAAAAAAAGATAAAATCGGCGGCGTTTTCAACCCCAATTTGGAAAAACTGTTGGTGCTGGCGCCAGACCTGATAATAATTCAGGGCCGTTGCGAAAAGGTAACCCAATTTTGCCGAAAGAAAAACATATCTTTATTGCAAGTAGAAGTAAGTGATATCAAAACCATATATAATGACCTGAATTTACTTGGACGAAGGCTGGGCCGTGCCGATCAGGCTGCTCGGTTGTGTACCGAGATACGACAGGCATTGTGGGAAATCAAGGTAAAAGCAGCCAAACACCGGAAACAGCGGGTCTTCTTTTCGCTGGGTCGAACCTCCGGCTCGCTAATCGGCCTGACAACAGTCGGCGGCAAAACGTTTTTAAGTGAACTGATCAACATCGCAGGTGGAGATAATATATTCGCCGACATTGGGCAACCTTACCCACGTATCTCAAAAGAAGCACTGCTCAAACGCGCCCCGGAGATTATAATAGAGGCCCATCCCGGTCTGGCCCTCAACCACGAAGAACAACAGCGGTTGACGCGGGACTGGCAGGCGTTTGCCTCTCTGCCGGCCGTTCAGAATGGACAAATTCGATTCCTGACCGAGGAATACCTGCTGATACCAGGGCCGCGTATTTGTCAAACGGCAAGGTTGCTCGCAAGATGTATTCATCCGGAGGTTTTTGGTGACTGAACCGCTATTGCAGATCGACAAAGCAGGCTTTGCCTATGACAACTCCGGCTGGTATTTGCGGGACGTCTCACTGAAAATCAGGCCCGGCGAATTCACAGGCATCATCGGCCCCAACGGCTCCGGCAAAAGTACTCTGTTGAAAATCGCGGCCGGTGTTCTCCGTCCGTCCAGTGGGCAAATTCTCCTGATGAACAAACAGATAAGCTCGCTATCCAGGCGGAAAATCGCCAGGCATCTGGGCTATCTGCCACAAAATGTAATCAGCACCTTTGACTATCGCGTCGAGGAAGTGGTGGCTATGGGCCGTTTTCCTCATCTGTCCGGGGCGGGTTTTTTACAGCCGAACGATCTCAAAATTATTGAGTACTGCCTGAAAAGCACTGAGACCACCGCCTATCGCAATCGCCCGGTTTCGCAATTGTCCGGCGGTGAACGACAGCGGGTTCTGCTGGCATCAGTGCTGGCCCAGGAACCAGGGCTACTGTTGCTGGATGAGCCAACTACAGGACTCGATCTACACCATCAGGTGGAATTCTTCTCTCTATTGACGGAACTGACCCAAAAAGGGATAGCCGTTGTTGCTGTTACTCATGACCTGAATTTGGCTTCTCAGTATTGCCACCGGCTTTTGTTGTTGAATGAAGGCCGGACCGTACTGGAGGGCGATGTTTCACAGGTTGTCCGACAGGAGATTTTATCTGATGTTTATCGTCAAAATGTGTATGTCGGCCGCCATCCTCTGACTGAAAAACCTGTTGTTTTGCCCCGGTTGCGAAATCAAAAAAAGGTCGAAGATATGGGAGCCGGCTTATGATAAAAACAAACAGGCTCCTTACTCGCCGAAATTGTATCGTATCGATTTCCCTTTACCTCGTTTCAGCGGTATTGGTTCTGATCGCGGCCCCGTTCATCGGGTCAGAGCCGATTCGTCCCGGTGTGGTCTTTCGTGACATTATTGGTAACGGTAGTAACAGGAGTACCGAGGCAATGATTTTCGTATATCAGCGGGCGCCGCGGGTACTGCTGGGGTTCCTGGTGGGCGGTTCGCTGGCTTTGGTGGGCGGTGTGCTGCAGGTTATTTTACGGAATCCTCTGGCGGCACCGGCGACACTCGGATTGACTGGTGCCGGCTCAGTCGGGGCGGTACTGGCGATAAGTATTCCCACTCTGTCAATAAGCTGGGGGCCATTCTCAACAGTACAACTTTTCGCCCTGCTCGGATCAGCACTGGCATTGGGGGCAATTTACCTTATGGCACGGAGCCCGCAGGGAGTTTCTATGAATACCCTGCTACTGGCTGGCGTAATGATAGGTATTATTTGCGGAGCGGTTATCCCCCTGATCCGATTTCTGGCCCATCCCAATTACCTCGTCGCTATGGACCGCTGGATGATGGGCGGACTGGACGTGATCGGATTTCGTGAACTGGCGGGCCTGTTTCCGTTCCTGCTGCCGGGCGTGGGGTTGTTGTTTATGCAAATGTCCGCCCTGAATCATCTGTCGCTGGGCGAAGAAATAGCAATGGGCCAGGGCGTTAACGTCGCAGCCGTTCAGCGGGTTTCATTTATTGCCGGTTCGCTGAGTGTTGCCGGAGTGGTCTCCATTGCCGGTCCCATCTTTTTCGTTGGATTGATTGTGCCCCATTGCGTACGGCGTATCTCCGGCTTTGACCATCGAATTGTCCTGCCCGGCACTTTCCTGGCCGGAGGCACATTTCTGGTATTTTGTGACATTTTCGCACGTACACTCATTGCCCCAACCGAAATGCCCGTAGGGATAATCACAGCCATCCTGGGTGGGCCTTTCTTCATTTACCTCCTTATAAAAAAGAAATAATCAGCATTAGACAACTAAGGTTGACTTTACGCAAAATTTGAGCTATTATGCGTTCGTAGCCAAAAGCAGGAGTGAACCCCTTGTTCGCCAACTTTCTGATAAATCGTTGTTTATGCTTAACCCTGATGTTGGCGGCTCTCTTATCGGGCTGTCAGGAAGACCCCCTTGTTCGGATGCGCCGTGAGAACCCGTTCACTTCGCAGGACAAACAAGACCCTGACACCATTCTATTCGTTACCTGTAACAATATGTCCATGGAATTGCCCGGTCAAGTGAACGTTCCGGAACAGCCTTTCTGGTACCCATACGCCCTGCCAATCGATGATCAATTCCCCACCGAGGGATTGGTATCGGGCCTTACCACGGAACAGGTTCGCACATGGCACGATAACGGTATTTCATTGGCTCTTGTCCCAATGAGCCTTTGGAAAACGTTTGTGGATGCCTTTGTAACACTGGGCGCCGAGCGTATTCCGGACAAGATCGCCCTGTTTCGTCGGCCCAGCCAGGTC
>DAOWIP010000148.1 GCA_030640865.1 Sedimentisphaerales bacterium
ATTTCCTGTTCCACATCCAAGAATCAGGTTGTTATATACCTCATGCTTCTGGTCGCCAATCTTAAAACCCGGCCCTACTGTATGTTCAATCCGATTATCATAGATATTTGCATAAGTAGAGCCAGCAAAATACTGAACACCAATACCGTGCGCGAAACTATCCTCCCTGCCGGCAATTGGAACAAGGCCGGTAACTTTAACCGTGTTATTGTACACTGAACAAACGCCACTATCGGCGTGTACGCCCTTCATAGTTATCCCGTATGCCCCCAAGTCTGCTAACAAGTTGTCGTGAACTGAGAAGTTTGCGATATATGGCTTATCCTCGCTCCAGGGTTTGTTCTGTCCCAAATACATTCCTGCATATCCAACATTGTGAATGTAGTTATGGTGTATCTCGAAAGTGTCATAAATTAGCGAGTTACTGTTAGCACCATAAATTACACTAATGCCGGTACCATTTTCAACGGGATCTTCCCCGGTATAGTAAATTTCAAGATAGCTGATTTTAATATGATCCGAAGTATCTGGATTATGCCAAACCCAGACATTATGACCTTCGTTTAGACTCACAGGGCTTTTACATACAATCCCATAAGTGTTGGATGGGTCATTGTCTCCCCTTAGATCGACATAGGAGCAATTTACAAGAGCTAATGTAAACACTTTCGCACTTGTGCTTGTTATAACAGCCTGATGGTTTGGTTTATTAGTAATGGTAATATAAGAACCATTGCCATCAAAATCCCGTAGCTGTAAGTCACCTCTCGGTCCCTCGATATAAATTGTATCACTGGATGTACATTTTCCACCCCCGCAAAACGTGTCTCCATCAACGGTTGTGGTTGAAGTGGGAACATAATAAATTGCTCCGCCGCCATTATCCGCCGCCGCCGACAACACCCCTGCCACAATCGCCAAAACCAACATCTTTTTCATCTTTTCTGTCCTTTTTTTGTCATTCCTGCGGAGGCAGGCATCCAGTCTTGTAGGATGGGCTTTAGCCCATGCTGTCTTTCTATTGCTTTGTACACTTTATTCCCTTATGTTTTTCTTTCTTTGCGTCTTCGCGCCCTTGCGTGAAATCTTCTGTTTTCTTCTTCGTTTCCTTCGCTACCTTCTGTTTTATTTATTCGCCGGGCGCCACCTTTCCGCCGAAGGCGGAGAGGTGCTCTTTGACCGATTTTCTGTCATTCGTCATTGGGGTTTCGTCATTTCTTCTTCATTCGATGTTTGATGTTCAATTCTTAAATCACCAAATCTTAAAATCTGAATTCTGAATTCTTCTTTTCTTCCCTCTTTCTCACAACTCACCACTCACAACTTATTCATTTGATTCCTTATTCTGGTTTCTTAATTCCTTATTTCCACTCTCCACCCCCTACTCTCTACTCTTCACTCTCTTATTAAAACTCCGCTAACCTGGCCCCTTCAACCATTATACAGTTCACAATTGTCGGCGTAAGTCCATTGGGCCGATAGTATCCCCTGGCAAGTGCCTGCCGAACGGCCTTGACTGCGTCCTTTTGCACAAGGATCATAATACAGCCGCCCAACCCTGCTCCGGCTATTTGCGCCCCCGCCACACCCGGCACAACACAGGCAATATCAACCATTTTGTCGATCTCTTTGGTACTGCACGCGTAGTTGCCGGGCTGCATATATAACTGCGCCTTGAGTACTCGCTGAGGGTCTTCACTTGCGAGATCGCTTATTAATTTATGCAGAGCCGCTTCACTGCCGTCAGTCTGCCAGGGCACATACTCACCATCCGAGCCGGGCCTTGAAATCCGATCGCCGTCGTGACTGACTTTCATCAACTCACCAAATTGGGTTATATCACCTTGTTTCAGGTAATCAATAGCCAGTCTGCTCCGCATACACTCCGCAGCCCCAAACAACAGCACACCGCGTACCCGATATAAACCCGGATCGTTATGTGAGGAAAAGTTGCTTTCAATTAATTGCCGATATTCACTGGAGAGAGTATTTTCAAAGTCTTTCCGCGTCATCGTCTCCGGCACTTTCAGCAGCAGCCGGTATATATCACTCGTTCCGCCGCCCAGTCGCTCTGGGTTCAGATCTCGTATGTGTTCGATTTGATTGGCCGCTTCCGGGCACCGCTGCCGCAGCAGTGCCAGTCCTAAATTATAACTGGCGATTCGCGAGTTAAACTGCTGTTTGGCGGCGGCGCTTTTTGGGGCCTTGATATGACTGTCGGCGATGATTACCTGATATTCAGCCGGGGCATCGACAATCTTTTCCACTCTGAAAGGAAGATACCCGACCTGTGCTATTTTTCCTCTTTGACCAAGCGTGATCGCGGCGTGATCGCCCGCCCCGCCCCGCGAGCCGACGAACCATTCTCCCTCGCCGCACAGGTCGATAAACTGATGGCTGGTTAATTCCAGATTGTTCAGCGCGATCGCCCCCCGCAGCGCAGCCACCACCAGCGTCGAACTGCTGCTCAGCCCTGCCGCCATCGGTACACTGCCGTAAATAGCCGCGTTCATACCGCGTATTTTCAAATCCTGATATTTGTGCTGCACTCGCAGCATAGCCGCCTTGAGATAGTTACCCCATTCACCGGCGCTGGAACGCAGCATACTGCGTACCCAGTCGCTATTGACATAATTCAGCCAGTCGCTCCAGGCGAATCGGCCGATCAATTCGGAAATATTGAATTGCTGTGGCTTGAAAAGTTTCGGGTTGGTATTGACTGCAATCACGTTATCATCATTCCGCAGCCCGGCCACCGCGATTGTTTCACGGTGCAGCGCAAGAAAATTATTAAACCCGCCCCGATGGTCCACGTGACGGCCCATCAGGTTAATTCGGCCCGGAGCGCGGACAATCACAACCTTATCGTCAAAGTTAAACTGTCGGCCGTAGCATTTAAGAACTTTCAGTAGTTCTTTGCGTTTCTCATTATGTAGATCGTCGTGTCGGCCGTAATTTTCCCGCAGCCATTTTTGTAATTTCGGCCCTCCTGTGTTGATTTTGCGTATCCATTCGTTCACACTGCAATACTGGTTTTTCTTTAGTTGGCATTGAACATCCGCGCCGGTTGATACAGCCTGTTCTTTTTTGCACCGCCTCACATAATCCTGGATGCTCAATAGCTCGTCCGGCGAATTGAACCCCTGGATTATGTCAGCGACATCCGCTGCCACCGTCCTGATTCGAAGTTTGCGCCGACCTGTTTCATCTTTAACGTTGCTGAGATGCCGAACCACATCTGTCATATAATATTCGCCTTGGGCGTTATTATTGTCCAGCATAGCCATCCCGCGGTAGAATACCGAGGACTTGAATAGATATAAACTTGGATTAAATTGCCGACATAGCTTTTCGATTTGACCGCTGGTATATTGTTCGCCTTCGACCGACAGATTATATTTTTCCAGATTTAATACGCCGTCCAGTTCTTTACGGCTTACATTGTTTTTTTTGCGGGCAAGTTTCAGTAATTCCGGGACTGCGACAGCCATTTTGTCCGGCCTGGAGATATGCTTTTTTACCGTGTCAATAATTGCAGATGAGTTAAGCGATTGCCGTTTGCCCATTAGCGTCCGCAGGTCATCGACGATTTTCTGCCTGGCAAGATCGACACTTTCGATGATCCCTACTGCCTGGCCGGATTTGTCAATCATTACTCGGCCGCTTGAAATCTCGCTTGTTCGTGTTCGTGGAACAGTCAGCAATGCAAGGTCTGCTTGTTGTTTAATAAATCCTTCGACCAGCATTTCCACCGCTGCCGGCTCGACATATTTATCTCCCATAGTCAGTAGTACCGGTCCGGTATACCCCATTGTTTGCAGGGCGTCGGCGGCTATTCGGCCCGCGTGTCCGGTTCCCAGTTGGGGTGACTGATAGACAAACATCACCTGCCGGTCAACCTTCCCGACCGTTTCCATTACCTGCTGGGCCATCGAACCTACTATTACGAGAAATCTCTCGAACCGTTTTTTCTTGAAGGCTTCGATAATGCGGTTGATTGCCGGAACGCCGTCGATCTCAAAACACACCTTCGCCATATCCTCACGGCCCATACGCGTACCTTTACCCGCCGCCAGGATCACGACTACTGTTTGTTCTATAGTGCTCACAATTGAATTTCCCTGTTAGTATGCGGGTGGCAGCCACCGAGTCTTCGAGGTGGATGGCTCATCGGCTGGGTGGCACCTTTCTGTATTTCAGAGAGGTGCTCCTGTATAATCCACGGCATGACGGGTGGCAGCGCCTGTCCAGCAGGACAGACGATGGCGACTTTCTATTATTCGTCATTGAGATTTCGTCATTAATTCGTCATTCTGGTTTCTTAATTCATCATTATCTCTGTAGGATGGGCTTCAGCCCATGCTGTTTTACTAAAATATGGGTGGCATGTTTTTGCGTAGCTTATGCAAAGCATAATCAAGCTAAAGCATGGTTTCCCAGCCTCCCGTCTTAAATCATTAAATCTCAAATCTTAAATTCTTCTGGGGTCTTACCCCACGCGATTACCTGTCAATAATCACATGCTTCTATTGGTTCTAACTGGCATTCGAGCCAGTTTCCCGTCAGGATTGCGAAGTCCACAAGATCGACATCGCCGTCCGGTTCCACATCCGCTCCCTCACAATTACTCATATCCTCGCAATCGTTCCGCAGCCATTGCGCAAGGAAATCGGCCAGGTCGAACATATTGATTTTACAGTCCTCATTTACATCGCCGGGTATGGGAGCGGTGCAGACCGGATCGGCCGTTTTTTCCAATATCCAATCGGCATACGAGCTGACGCGAACCGCGTCCATATAGTCCGGATCGAGTTGTCGTGGTTTATCTTTATTGCGAAACCAGCTTTCGCCTTCGCTGGCATGTTCGACTCCACGGCTCAGCCCCGCCACTTTCCATATCAAGCCTGTCTTAATAAACCACCCGCCGCCTGAATCGTATTCTGCCACAGCCCCTTCGTACTGTGTGGAGTCTCCTTCGCCTGATCCATCGAAGTCCGCGGTAATAACATCTGAGGTATATTGTCCGCCACCTGTTGCGAAACCAATCACTTTGTTACCGCCCCAGCGTAGTATCGTATTGCTGGAGTTTTCCCATTCATATCCATACAAGATACCACTTGTCCTCAGTTCTGCACCTCGGCCCTTGCCGTACCCTCCCACGACGAAATATTCACCAACTTCTCCTATACCGGCATATACATTGGCATAATGGATTAGTTGGGCGTCTTCTCCTGTATCGTCAAGCAGCTTGACAAGACGAATATCAGCGTTTCCCGTCTGTCCGCCGTTCCAGTTTTCGTGATAGACGCAATAATATGTGGTACCGTCGATGACTACTGTTGCCGGGGAAGTATTTTGATGACGTGTGGTTAAGAGCCAACTCGGCCCAATGGCTACTGCCGACGCGTTACTGCTCCATCGCACCAGCACCGCATTGTTCGGCCTGTCCCACGGCTCCCCACTGCCGACATGCAGAACTATCCCGCTCGCCGAACCGGCAAATCCAAACCATGCCAATAGTACCCACCTCGCTACAGGTAATACAACACGAATATGCTTCAAGTTTATCATACCATCCACTATGTTAATTTATCCCAATTTAACAGTTAAGTAGGGTGTGATGTATCGCACCATTTTTTTATATTCTTTTATTCTTTGGTTCCTTAAATCTAAAATCATTAAATCTTGAAATTCTTCACCACCTTATAAACCACTCCTTTCTTCTCAAAATCATAATTATTCAGCAGAAACGCCGGACAATATCCTTTCTTTGGCGTAACCACATACACCGGCCTATCAGCTAACAGCGAGTCTATATTTTTTTCGTTAAACATCTCGGTGCCGCCTTTCTGTATTTCCCAGAGGTGCTTTATGTTTTGTAGTGCATTTTTACTTCTGACAATTCCTGATATCACTGTAACAGCCTTACCTTTACCATGTACTTCCTGCGCATACAGTAGCGGATACACTGTTGTATTATCGGCATAGATTACAGCATTATCTTCGACCATCGCCATCGCCTCATCTGCAAACCGTTCTGCTCCGTGATAACCCGTCCGCCAGGGCTGGAGGAACCATTGGTAATCATCCCGATAAGGAATTTCTCTTTTGGTCCCGATGGGTAAATTCATTTTTCTCGCCGTCCCAGGCCCGACCGCGTATGCGCCTATCGGCAACAGCGTGCACAGCAATATCACCCACATAACAACTTTACTTCTTCGACCTTCCAGTACAACATAGCCGCCCAGCCCGATAAGAATCGATATGATGGCGTAAAATGGTATGAAGAACGCGTAACGATCGACAATCGTATAGCGAAAGGCAAATATGAAAAACATAATTAGTAACGCTATGATTACCGCTACGTATTTGCCTTTTGGCGCTATTTGCGGCAGAAGATAAAGTCCCACAACTGCCAGGAGAATATTCGGTGTGGGAAAATTCATCAGTAGAAATAATATGTTTTCTTTGATGATTCGTCCTGTAATATGGGTATTGAGTACGTCCTGTTGATACGCTGTTCCGAACAGTGCCGACGCCGCCGTCCCTCCGATGTCGCCTGTTTGCGCTATATTTCTTACAATCAGATAAATAAACGGCGCCGCCGCCAATAACCATAACAGACACATAACGGTTATGTGTTTAAGACGAACTTTTTTCTTAATCGCCAGTCCTGCAACGAATATGCCGTAACAGGCCAGGCCAAACACTCCCAGCATATGATTGGCAATTGCCAATCCGTTCAGGAGAGCCAATCCGTACAGCCAGCCGATTTTTTGTGTTCGGCAGTATTGCAGCAGTACGATTAATTCGCCCATCAACAGGGCTATATACAAATTATACGTTTCCGCGATGGCCCCATGCCGCCAGAACGTATGCGAAAGCCCTAAGCTAAGCGCCGCGATCAGTCCCGGCAGATTTCGCTTTGTCCATATTCGCAATAGTAGAAACACATTTGCTACTGCAAACGCCGATGTAACAGCCGTTAGCATATTCACTCGGAACCCGAACTCGCCTGGCAATATGTATTTTGCCCCAATCGCCAGGATATAAAACAGCGGATGCGAAAGTGCCAGCCCCAGTTTCCCTTCGACATCGTTATGCCATACTCTGTACTGGATCATCCCGCTGTCCTGCCACAGCGATCCCGGTGCGCATGTAACCCCATACACCAATCCCGCCACAACTAATACTAATATATAGTATTTGAGAACATTCTGTCGCCTGCCGGTTGTTCTTAATGTCTTGACGGAGAAACTATTCATGATATAATAATCTTGTGGTAGTCTTGTAGGATGGGCTTTAGCCCATGCGGTCTGTTTGTGAGCCTCTTATGACAAAATCTCGAAATAACGATAATAACGAACAGCCAATCTCGTCGAAGTCCAAACCCGCCCGCAGGGGTTGGATTTTCATTCTGATCGCCTTGGCTGCCATCGCCTTCATTGTGATCCGGGACGCCCGGCGATCAATCGACTGGGCCGGCGATTATCAAGACGCTGTACAACAGGCTCGGCAAACACACAAGCCTCTTTTGCTTGTCTTTGTAAAAACCGGCGACTCTAACTGCGAGCGTATGAAAAACGCCACTTATGTAAATGACCGGATTATTAAATATATCAACCGGAATTTTGTGCCTGTAATGCTGGATGTCGAACAGAACAGCGATTTGGCCGAACAGTACAAAATCTCACAATACCCAAACCACGTTATTACTATCCCTGATCGGAAAGAATTTCACACTGTTCCCGGCTACGTCATTACCGGCGAATTTATCGGCAGACTAAAACGCGCCCTGAAAAAACTCAACCCCTCCGAAAATTAACCATCCCCTACTCTCTACTCTCTACTTTTTTACAGACTCCGTCCCTGTCGGCGCCCTGCCCGATTGTAACATATCCCTTTATTATATAAAGAGTTATGTGAAATATACCTCTGGGTGTGTTGCGTCAGTAATATATAAGCGTATTAACGGTCCAGCGGTTCCAGCAGTTCCGAATCGATTTCCACCGCTGCCGCCTGGCCCAGAATATCTATCTTAAGGAGTATTCTAATCTGATTCTTTTTTCTTACCACAATTCCTTCGCACCCCATCAATGGCCCTGCGATCACGCGGCAGCGGTTGCCGGCCTTGAGATACGGGTGAGGATCGATGGGCAGGCCGCTCGCCATCGCAGCCTGGATATTCGACAGTTCTGCTATCAGCTTTGCCTGATCTGTTACTTCGATGATATTTGCGATCCGATTAGTCGTCAACGCCTGATGCCTCTGGTCCTGCCCGCCGCAAAAGAATACATATCCGCTGAACAACGGCAGTAAAGACTTAAATACACGTTGTTTACGTCTTGTTACTTTTTCTGTCAGCGGCAAAAAATAAGGAATCCCCCATTTTCCCAGGGCCAAAGCCAGCGCCTTTTCGTTACGGCTTTTCGTGTGTGCCACCCGCCATTGGCCCTCAATTTCCTCAATTTTCGCATCATTTGGGTAAATTATCGGTGGATTTTCGGACAATTTCAGCATTAGGACTTCCTGAAAAACAATTAATTAAGTCCCGTAGGGACAAATGATAATAGCCCAGCGATTTATCGCTGGGAAACCTGTTAGCCTATACATTTTAGTCCCGTAGGGACGACTGAAAATAGATATATCGTAACATTTTAGCCAAATGTAGCACAAGCTCCCAACTTGTGATTAAAACCTCTTGGGTGGCACCTTTCCGCCGAAGGCGGAGCGGTGCTCTTGCACGATTTTCTGTCATTCATCATTGGGACTTCGTCATTCATTCCTCCTATGTTAAAATTTATCCAGGTCTTGCGATTCTGTCATTCCAGGCAGCGACCAGCGGGAGCGGGTTTCGCCGACCATGCAGAACAGAAAAAGTGGCTATGCCACCTCATTCTGATTTCTTAATTCGTCATTATCTTCGTAGGCTGGGGGCTTACCCCACGCGGTTTTCTATAACTCCAATAACAGCAATACTATAGTATCGGCAATACAGTTCGTAATATTCTGCTTGAATCATATCCGCTGGTGAGGCAAAATACCAGTATGAGCAAATTGGCCGTACTTATTAAAAGGGCTTTTGACATCCTGTTTGTCTTGGCCATAAGTCCTTTACTTCTTATAGTTATAGGACTTATCGCAATAATAGTCCGCCTGACAAGTGGTTCTCCTGTCTTTTTTCGCCAGGAGCGTGCCGGACGGAATATGCAGCCGTTCACCATTTACAAATTTCGCACAATGCATACCGACATCGATCCTTTCGGCCCTTCTCCAAAAGCGGGTTCTGATGATCGTATGACTTGTATTGGCAATTGGTTACGAAAATATTCCTTAGACGAACTACCACAGTTTTTTAATGTACTTAAAGGAAATATGTCGTTGGTAGGCCCAAGACCTCTTTATATGGACCAAGCTCGGCAGTGGAACGAGCGGCAGAAACGCCGTCTGCTGGTTGAGCCTGGCCTGACAGGTCTGGCTCAGATCAGCGGCCGAGGCAACCTGACCATCGAAGACAAACTCGATCTGGATGTACGGTATGCCGATAACCAGAGTCTGTGGCGGGACTTACGAATATTTATAGCAACGTTTTTCAAAGTACTTCGGCCGAAAGATATTTATGAAAAGCGGTATTCACGAACAGAGGAAACAAGAAAAAATTGAAAGAAAAAGAATATTCCCCCCGTAAAACACCCTTAATCAGTTCCTGTTGCGAAATCGCTCTTAAATAGCCCCTGCTGTTAAGCAGGGGGTTCTTCTTGCCAGCCCCTGATGTAAAATCAGGGGGTAAAACCGCTATAAAACACACGTTTTCAAGCATCGGGTGGCAGCCACCGAGTGGCACCTTTCTGTATTTTCAGAGAGGTGCTCCTGTATAATCCCCAGCATGGAACCCAGCAAAATTATATTATAGTGCTCACAATTGAATTTTCCCGTCAGTACGCGTGCAAGTAGCCTTACGACAATATGTTACAGTTTCGCTCACGGGAATTCCCACACGCGGTGTGTATAACTGACCACCATCGTCAATTATGCGGGGAAATTTGCTTATGTACGATTTAAATCGTATATAAGTGTATGCAGGGAATTATATAGTGCTCACGATTGAATTTTCCCGTTAGTACGCGGGTAAGTAGCCTTACAACAATATGTTACGGTTTCGCTCGCGGGAATTCCCATGCGCGGTGCGTATAAATCAGGCGATACCGTCTAAAAGTCTAAAAAACGTATAAAAATCCGCGTTAATAGTTCAATAATCGAGATACCTTGGACTTTCGACGCTGGCGTCAGATAAGGGGCGGTATAGACCCATTAGGCGGCAAGGAGAGGTAAATTTATGAACTGGCAATCAAATCAACAATCACCTGATGGTCTTGGAAATACCACCACCATTGAGCCTGAAGCTCACAAACAGCTAAATCACTCGGCCTGTGCCTCCGCCGAGTACATTCAAACTGCGTGTACAATTTACGAATCATTGATCACGAACTATCTCGCGATAGCCGACGAACTGGCCCGCCGGGAAGGCGTACAACTGCTTTTCCCGCTAAAAACAGGCATTTCGTCGTAATTGCAATCCTCACCTGTAATTATGTGTTCTTACCGGATGCCCACAGATTACTTGCGATGACGAGTCTTCCATCGGGCACGGCGTTTTTTACTGCCGACTTTTCGGCGACGTCTGGGCTTACTCATATAATTCTCCCTGTAAAATCAGGTCCAATTGGTAAAAACTCTTCTTGCCTTTGGCAAAAGTTCAGTATAAATTAAAACAAAATTCCATGCAAGTAAGTAATTGGGAGTATCGAAGAATGGACTTATTCGATAACGCCATTCAAATGGAAAAGGACAGTTATAATTTCTACCTTGAAGCAGCCGAATCGCTCCAGGACCAGGCGGCCCAGCGGATTATGCGGGAACTGGCGCAGGACGAAAAGGACCACGAAAGGGCTTTGCGGAGCATGAAAAATGGGGCCGAGGTAGCTTTGGAGACCAGCATTGCCAGGGGTGTAAAAGGCATATTCGAGCAGATGATCGAGGCCGAGAGCAATTTTCTCGATGAGGATGGCAGCGTAACTGATGTGCTCCGCAGGGGTGTCGAGATCGAACACATGAGCGTCGAGCTATATCATGGTTTTACTGAAAAGGCCCAGCCTTCTCACGAACGGGAGTTCTGGAAAAAACTGCGAAAGATCGAAGAAAAGCACGAAAAACTCCTCCGGCTGACCTTGGAATACATCGACAAACCCAATATTGTGCTGGAAAACGCGGAATTTCTCTTCTATGATTATAATAAAGCTCCGTAATAAAGCACTAACTATGGGCAAAGTAGATGACAATTGATAAAAACGAATTGAAAAAATTAATACGAGATATACCGGGGTTTCCAAAAGAAGGGATAGTATTTCGGGACATTACGCCATTGCTTTCGGACGCAGCGGGGTTGGCAGCAGCGGTGCGGATAATGGCCGATCCGTTTCGGGACAGGCGGATTGAACTGGTAGTGGGAGCGGAAAGTCGCGGGTTTATTTTCGGTACGGCGATAGCCCAGGAATTAAACTGTGGTTTTGTACCGGTACGCAAGCCCGGCAAGCTACCGGCGGCAACTATCGAACAGGAATATGAACTCGAATACGGCACAGACAAGCTGGAAATGCATTCGGACGCCATTCAGGCCGGACAGCGGGTGCTTATTGTCGATGACCTTTTAGCAACGGGCGGAACAATGCAGGCGTGTTGCGCGATGGTCGAGAAACTGGCAGGCGAGATTGTGGGGATCAGCTTCCTGATCGAACTGACATTTCTCAAGGGCAGAGAAAAACTGAAAGAATACGAAATTCATACAGCTATTGTTTATGATAGTGAATGAATTATATCAATGTTCAATCAGGTAGCTGATGTTCTTACAGGGGCCACGGTCGGCAGAGTAACAGAGAAGGTCGCGCCATGTGGAATGTTGTCGGTAATAACAACAGAGCCTCCTAAAATTTGGGTAAGCTCCCTGACAATAGCAAGGCCAAGGCCGGTGCCGGAGTGGGCGCGAGTAACAGAGCCGTCAAGCTGATGAAACTTGTCGAAGATTATTTCACGATCCTCAGAAGCAATGCCGGGACCTGTATCGGAAATCGAAATATGAACAAAGGAGCCGCTTGTATTATCTGCAAGGGGCAGTTGCGCGGCGAGGGCGTTATTGTCGAGCAGGTGGGCGTTGATGTCGATACGGCCGTGGTCGGGCGTGAACTTGATGGCATTATCAAGCAGATTAAACAATATCTGCTGAAGCCTGGCGGGGTCGGTCTCGATCGTTGGTAAATCCCCGGCAATATCAAGATTGACCGAGAGTTTTTTCGGCTCAAAAAGCGGACGCGTCAGATTAACCAGCGCCTCAGTAATAATCCCGATGGAACACTTTTCCCATTTAACCCGGATTTTACCGGCCTCGATACTGGCAAGGTCCAACAGTTCATTAATGATATGCAGCAGCAATTGACCTGATTCGAGAACGTTGCCGACATAACGCGAAGCCTTTTCGTCACGCTGCGACTGGGCCCGCTCTTTCAGGATTTCGGCAAAGCCGATTATGGCGTTCAGTGGTGTTCGCAGTTCGTGGGAAACATTAGCGAGGAATTCGCTCTTCAATTTGTTGGATTCGAACAAGGCGATATTCTTGGTTTCCAGTTCACCCAGCCGCAAATCGAGCGCGCGGTTGGTCTCTCGGAGACGATCATGGGCAAGCTTCAAACGCGACAGCATCTGGTGGAAGGCCTGGGCCATTTTTTCGTATTCGTCGCCTGTTTTGATCCCGGCGGTAATGTTGAGCGCATCTTTCCAGGCATCCTGCGAAAGTTCGGCAGAGTTGTCGGCGTCTGCCGATTCGAGTGTGATCTTGTCGGCGGCTTCGCGGAGAGAACGGACGGGCAGCAGAATAAAACGCTGGGTAATCAGATAAAATGTAACGACTGCGCAGATACAGGAAAGCAGACCGCCAACAACGATAAAGATGCGATTGAACAGCAATGTAGTACTGGTTTGGCCCGCGGGCAGCAAAACTGATATTATACCGACGAGTTGACCTTCGGTGAAAGGGGCTGCGCCTTCGGGAACTGCGGCGACAGGTAATGGGGCGGCCGTCGGAAGTGGGACGGCATGACAGCCGCTGCTGAGACAACTGTTGTCGGCACGGACGGCACATAGAAAACGGGCGGGCTGATATGCCGCTGTGGCGGGGCCACTGGCCGGCTTGGTAGCGTTTTCGAGCTTGGTAGTGGACGATTGTGGAGCGGGTTGTGAGGTTTGCAATTCAAAAATTTCATTTGTTTCTGCGTCTTTGAGAAAAAGCATGACGCCATTTTGCAAAAAAGGATCGTCAGGAATATTATCGCGGAAGAACTTATCGAGTAGCTCGGCGTTATCTGCGATTTCCGGTTGGCCCAGGCCCAGCCATCTTGTCTGAGGATGGGGCGAATCAGTTTCCGACGGTTCGGGCAAAGGGGGAACCTTGGCTGAGTCGTACATCTCGGCAACGCCGCGGAAGTGACGAAGACGCAACTGGTGAACCTCAGCCTGGGCGAGTTCACGTTTGCCCTGCTCGACGAGTTTGTCCATCCAGCGATAGGGAACGAACAAACCGGCGGCAATAATAAACAGAACGGCAAAGGCAAAGGCTATCCGGCACTTAGCCGCCAGTGAAAGCGAAAATCGATACCATTTTGACATAAAAACCACCACAATCAACGTATGGACAAAACCCATATTGGTAGTCAGTTGAATTAAATATACCGGGTTCACCAAACGTTGGATGGCACCTTTCTGTATTTCAGAAAGGTGTTTCTGTACAATCGTCGGTATGGTACCCAGCGAAATTATATTAACTGGCCACCAGGGCTTTTGTGATTATAAAACAACTGCCGAAAAAGAGCAAGATGTCAATTACCAGTCGCCGGAGGAAGTTTTCGCGGAAGTTTGTAACTTTTTTATCCGTTTCAGCAGGTCGGCCGTGTCAGCAGCGGCAATAGGACGAGCGGACGAGTTGAGATAATCGCTGATAATTTTATAATTAGCCGGCAGATAATATTTAAGCAGGGCCATCTGTAAGCGTTTTTCCCGGCGGCCGCGAGGGATGTGAATCGGGCGGTTCTTTCGATCACAACCGGAAACGTACATAGCTGTTGAAAGAGTCAAAGGGACAGGCGTAAAATCCTGGACCTGGCGGAGACGCCAGCGGCGGCCCACAAGATAACGGCTAAGTCGCAAAGCGTCGCCGGTAGTGGAACCGGGATGGGCGCTGATAAAATAGGGTACGAGATACTGTTCTTTTCCGGCACGGCGGGAGGCGGCGGCAAAGCGGCTCTCGAATTGCTCGAACAACTCAAATGGCGGTTTGCCCATCAACTTAAGAACGTCAGGACAATAGTGTTCGGGGGCGACCTTGAGGTGTCCGCCGACAAAATGGCGTGTCAGCAGGTTGATATATTCGTTACTGGTCAGGGCCGGATCGTGCCGGATACCGGAGGCGACGTAAACGTTGGTGGTTGGGGACGGCTTCGCGGCCCAGCGAAGAAACGATTCCATCATAGTAATAAGTTCTGAAGCGTCGGTACGAAGGTGTTTGCAGATGGAAGGAAACAGGCAGCTTGGGCGTGAACAGGTTGTTTTTTTCGTACAGGACATACCATACATATTGGCGGTAGGGCCGCCAAGGTCGGAGATAGTACCACGGAAATCCGGATGCGTTCGGCAGCGGTCGGCCTCGGCCAATAAAGAAGAAATCGAGCGTGAAGAAATGTGTTTGCCCTGATGGTAATACAACGAACAGAAGGAACAACCGCCGAAACAGCCGCGATGGGTGGTAATGGAAAAACGGACCGATTCGAGCGCCGGGACAGAGCCAGCCTTGCCATAGCATGGATGGGCCCGGCGAGTGAACGGCAATTCATAAAGGCGGTCCATTTCGTCTGTGGTTAGCGGACGAGCGGATGGGTTCAGTACAACCGTACCTGGGTCCTGCTCCTGAAAAACAGGTTGACCCGCAGGGTGCCCCTGGCGTTGGTATGACAAGTGAGTCTTCATAACCAGGTTGGAATCATCCCGCTGGGCAGATAAAGAGTGCAGCAAAACAGCATCATCGGGCGGACGGCGGTTACGCGAAAGAGGATACGCGGTGCCAGGTATGTCAGTCAGGTCAGTAATGATTTGGCCACTGTCGAGACGCCGGGCAATCTGTGAAACAGCCAACTCCGCCATCCCGAAAATCAGCATATCCGCCTTGGCGTCGATAAGGACGGAACGTTTGAGTTGGTCCTCGATGTAATCATAATGAACAAGTCGGCGTAGAGACGCTTCAAGGCCGCCAAGGATGATGGGGATACCCTTATAAGCCTGACGAGCGCGGGAGGCGTATGCCAAAAGAGGACGGTCGGGACGAAAGATATTTTTTCCGCCGGGGCTATAAACATCGACCTTGCGGCGGTGGCCGAGGGAACTATAGCTGTTGAGACGGGAATCGACGGCACCTGAGGTAATGTTCCAGAACAGACGCGGCGGGCCAAGGCTGCGAAAGGCATCGACATTACGCCAGTCGGGCTGCGCAAGAATGGCAACACGGTAACCCTGATGCTCAAGATGTCGGCCGAGCAGCGCCACGCCAAAGGATGGGTGATCGATATATGCGTCAGCGGTAACGAAGATAACGTCGGCCTGATCCCAGCCTCGGCTGCGTATCTCACGCATAGTAGTAGGCAGGAAATGTTCAGCGGTGAACTTGGTAACGCGGTGCTTGGTTCGTTGATGAGTGGTCGTGTTTCTCATAGTAATTATTTAGTTAAGTAGGGTGCGATCTATCACACCATTTTTTTATAATCGTTCACGGCGATCTGTGTCTATTATCCTTTTCTTTTTTTCGTGTCGTTCGTGTATTTCGTGGTTCACTCTTCTCTTTTTCTCACCACCCACCACTCACAACTCATCACTAATTCATAATCCGTGCCAATCCGTTGCATCCGTATCATTCGTGTTCCATCTCTCTTCTCTTCTTCTTCGTTTCCTTTGTTTTCTTCTGTTCAATTTATTCTTCCTTCTTCTGAATTCTGAATTCTGAATTCTCTTCTCTTCTTCTTCGTTTCCTCGTTTCCTCACAACAAGATGTTACGGTTTCGCTCGCGGGAATTCCTATACGCGGTGCGTATATTCTATGATATGGGATGATACTTAGGCAAATAAAATCGGCTATTTGAAGCGTAGGAGAGTCATTTATATTTTATACTTATGATAGTTTTCCAGACGGGACAGGACCGATAACACATGTCTGAATGGCCCGCCCTAAACAAATGGGGTATCGGGAAATTCGGAGACCTATAAAAACCGTATTAGCGGCGGCATCAGAGCGGTTTATTGAGGTACTAAAATGGGGTTAATTATTTCTTCAGGAGTAAGCCGACAGGCCGGGCAAAAACGCTGTAACTCTGCTTATAGCAAGACGATAAGAGTATGGGGTGGTGCATAGGTACTGACTGTCAGTATCAAAACGGATTGTGGGGCAATGGAAAATTGCAAATGAAACTTTATCTTGAACAACTGGAAGAACGGATATTGTTGGCGGTACCCATTAAGCCATTCGCAATGGATTTATTAGCAGCTTGGGACAGCGGGGTCAACGACGACGACATCACCAATCTGAACAACGGCACCCTGGAGTTGATCGCGGAAACCGACGGCACGGTGGCTGTCTATAATGCCGGTTATCTGGGAGATGCCACCGAACAAAACGATACCCTCTTTTATGAATCGGGCGGGACAGTGGTTATCGAAGCGGAAAAGGGTACCATTGTCGCCTCAATGGCGACTGGTAATGCGGTGGGAGGATTCGAAGGAACCGGATACATTTATAGTTCCGGCAATAACGATGGCACGGCAACTTACCAATTCTATATCACCACTGCGGATACTTATTACGTATATGCGCGCACCTATTTCTCCGCTCTCAACCGAAACTCTTTTTATGTTAATATCGATGATACGTGGGTGGGCGGGACGGGCCCGGCGATATGGGACAATACCGAAGACGCCTGGCACATTTCCACCGCCGTGGCAGATGTCGATGTTGCCGGGCCGGCATATACCTGGGTCCTGGCGACCGGCTGGCATACGATGGAGATCCATGCCCGCGAAAAAAATACCAGACTGGACCGGATTATTATCAGTAACGTAGCCGCTCCCGGGGACCCCGGCGGCGCCGAAAGCGCTACCTATGAAACATTCCAATATACCTTCGGGGCCGGTGATCTCATCGGTTCCACCTACGGCACCGACAACAGTATAACCGCAAAGGTTACTACAGGTGGCGGAACCTCGCCCCTGTCGGACCCCTTGGTTATTACCTATGACGATGATACCATCACGCCCGCGGCTCCTGATCTCGACATCGGCAGTGATACCGGCGTGAGTAACATTGACAATCTTACCAGCGATACTTCCGCCACCTTCACCGGTGTCATCGGCAGTGCCGAGCCTGGTTCAACAGTTTGGTTGCGAGTTGGGACTGTCAATAAACACTCCGCCACCGCCAACGCCGATGGATCATATTCAGTTGATCTGCAAATTGGCGATTTAGCTGAGATACCCAACAACGCGGTTGACATTATCTATATTGATCTGGCTGGCAACACTTCCGCTGACTCAGCCGATCTTACGGTAGGTTTGGACGCTACCGCCAATGCGCCCGCCGGACCACCCGATCTCGACGTCGGCAGTGACACCGGATCAAGCAACAGTGATGATCTTACTAACGACACAACGGCGACCTTCACCGGCGGGGCAGGCAGCGTCGAGGCCGACTCCACCGTATGGTTGAGGGTAGGTGCGGCCAACACACGTTCGGCAACGGCGGCGGGCGACGGCTCATACAGCGTAACACTTCAGTCGGGCGATCTGGCGGAGGGGGCCAATGTCGTTGATATAATTTATATCGACGAGGCGGGCAACACCTCCGCCGACTCGGCGAACCTGACGGTAACTCTGGATACTACCGCCAATGCGCCCGGCGCGGCGCCCGACCTTGATGCCGGCAGTGATACTGGTTCAAGTAACAGTGATAATATCACCAGCGACACCACGGCAACTTTCAGCGGAATCGCCGGGATTGTGGAAGACGATTCGACCGTATGGCTCCGTGTCGGCGGAGTCAACACCCGTTCCGCCACGGCAGCCGGTGATGGTTCCTATAGCGTTACCCTGCTGGCGGGTGATTTATCCGAGGGTGGAAATACCGTCGATATAATTTATATCGACGAGGCCGGTAATACCTCATCGGATTCGGCGAACCTGACGGTTACACTGGACACCAAATTGGCTACGCCGTCAGCGCCTGATCTCCGCTCGGCAAGCGATACCGGTGGTAATGCGGACAATGTTACCAGTGATAACGCCGCGTGGTTCGACGGTTACGCCGAACGGGGAGCGGCGGTACAAATATTTGTCGGTGCGATCGGCGAAGGCACCGACACCGCGGACGCGGCAACCGGCGCCTGGTCGATACAACTCGATAACGGTGACCTGGCAGCCGGGGCGAATGATATTACCATTACCGCCACCGACACCGCGGGGAACTCACAGAGTTCCGCAGCCCTGGTGGTTACCTATGACGCCGTCGGCACC
>DAOWIP010000418.1 GCA_030640865.1 Sedimentisphaerales bacterium
ACCATCTCGGCAGGACGACTAACCAAATTGCTGGGTCCGGCTCCCTACGAATCGGAATTAGCTCTGCGAACCAATGTGCCGGGAGTCGCGACCGGACTGGCTTATACACCCGTCGGCGGTGAAATACTTTTCGTCGAATCGACCGTCATCCCCGGCAAAGGACAATTGATTTTAACCGGTCAACTGGGCGATGTTATGAAGGAAAGCGCCCAAACCGCCCTGAGCGCATTGAAAAGCCTGGCCCTGACTAAGAGCAAGAGCAGAGGCAACGGCATTCTGTCGCAACTGGCGAAGGTCCTGTCTGACGAAGACACCACAAGCAAACAGAACATACATATACATGTTCCCGCCGGCGCGGTCCCCAAAGACGGTCCTTCAGCGGGTCTGGCAATGTACACATCGATGGCGTCACTGTTTGTTGACCGGGCGGTGCGGGGCGACATCGCTATGACCGGCGAGATTACACTGCGAGGCAATGTTCTGCCGATCGGCGGCGTTAAGGAAAAACTGCTTGCCGCCAAACGGGCAGGTATCAAGACCGTGATTTTACCGGACAGAAATCGCAAGGACCTCGTCGATCTGCAAAAAGAAGTAACCCGCGGTCTGAAGTTTGAATTCGTTCGCTCTGTTGAGAAGGTCTTGCGTATCGCGCTGGAAACTCGATAATTAACACAGGAGCAAGTCTATGACCGACGAAACGCACCTGATACTGACAAAAAAAGACGGCGTAACAATTATTGGCTTCAAAGACCCAACCATTCTTGATGCCTATCATGTTCACGAAGTCAGCAAACAGCTCTTCGGCCTGGTCGGAAAGGATGAATACAGGTTATTGGTGCTGGATTTTTCCACCATAAAAATGTTGAGCAGCCAAACGCTCAGTGTGCTTCTGAAAATGCGACAGGAACTGGACGCTGTAGATGGCCGAATGGTACTCAGCGGTATCGATCCGGGCCTGTACCGCGTTTTCAAGATAACCAATCTGCAGAGTATTTTTGAGTTCTTCAGCGATATTGACTCGGCTGTTGAGTATTTGAAGTCCTTGTGATAGGAGGCAAAAATGCACATTGCCACACAATTTTCAATCTTTTTAATCAATAAGCCTGGCATTCTCGCTCAGGTACTCAACGCGTTGGCAAAAGCGAAGGTCAACATAGTTGCCATGACCATGATGGATTCGGTCGAGCACGGCGTTCTGAGGCTTGTGGCCGCTCAACCTGAGCATGCCCGCGATATTCTCAAACACATCAGCGTCCAGGTGAACGAAACAGAGGTCCTGTGCGTAACACTTTCCAACAAACCAGGCGCCCTCGCTGACGTTGCTACGCAACTTTCGAAGGTTCATGTGAACATCAACTACTGCTATGTTACCGCAGGCGCTCGTGGTGGAAAAACCACCGGCGTGCTCAAGGTTGCCGATCTGCCAAAAGCTATCAGGGTACTGGAAAAAACCGGCACTCAGAAAAAAATAATCGCCGGCAAAAAACAAAAGAAACTACGACCCGCTCCCTCCCACCGTAGTCGATAAGAAAAATGATACCGTCCCAACCTTTGGGACGATACCAATATTCTTTACAAAAAAAGGCCGCGAGTCCCGATTAAATCGAAACTCACGACCATTCTTACGGTTGCTAAACTAAGTGGGTTCATAGCCCACTATCAACCTGATCTAAATTACAAGTCTATGCCCGGCGTCTCCGATACAACGCCAAACCTCCAAGTGCCAGCAACGCCACCGTCATCGGTTCAGGAACTATACCAGCGACTTCATCGGCCGTCATCGTGTGATCGTAGATGCGAACATCGTCCATCAATCCATCGAAATAGCGAGTATATTGAGCTTCATTATACTGGTAAACTCCGATCCGCGCGGGCCAATCCGAGATGGTATTAACCGGCCCCACCGCGGTGTCAGTGCTGCCTACCAAATCGCCATTGAGATACAGGCGAATCTTCGAGGTCCCGCTCGCCACGTATTCATATGTGGTTGCCATGTGGGCCCAGGTACCAACCTCTACAACACCTAAACCAGTCTCGGAGACAAGAGACGTTCCAGATTCGTCTGGTTGGGCAACACGAGTCTTGATTGCGCCGGTAGGCTCAACGCGGAAATACCACCCACGCCGAGGTATATACCCAGGAACCAATTCAGACCCGTATTTATTGACGACCGGGGTATTATCCAGGAGCACATCCGCCTTTATCCAGGCAGCGATCGTGAACGCATTGGTGAGATCGAAATCCGAATCCGTTCCCAAGTCCACCCAGTCACCGTCACCGTCCAGGGACAGCTTCCCTCCGACGGTAGTCGCGTCACCAACAGGCGTACCGGTATGGCCGTTACTGGAACTATCATTGAAATTACATTCAAACTCATAATGTGCCACAAGGTCCGCTCTCGCGACACCGGCCACCAACACGATGGCCAACACCATAAACAAACTCATTTTCTTCATCTTCATTCTCCTTTATTGAATGAACTTCACCTTGCATCCCGAAGTTTCGTTCAACACTTTCCTCTTCCTCCGGAATACAATTCTTCTGCGGTGTCTTGACGATCAAAACACCATTAACACAACACACACGCTTTTCTTGAAATATCTTTCCGCGAAAACGGCCTATCCGCCCGCGGGATATTTCAAGCATTATCCATTCCGTGAAAATAACACACCGCACCTTGGATACCAACATTCACCAAGAGGCTGTGCAAATGATATAAGACTCCTTTGATTCATTCTTCATTATAACCGGATTACACCAAATATCAACCCTTTTTTTCTATTTTTTTCAGTTTTTTTGTCCCAGTCGGCAAAAATCCCACAAAATAACTGTAACCCCCTTTGGTTGCAGCAGTTATGATTGTCCGCCTGTTTTTTAGAAAGGGCTTCAGCCCATACGGCTTCCCCACGAAAGTCGGATGGCTGCTACCCAACATATTGTGTGGCAGCCACTGGAGTCCCGATAGAATCGGCCGGGTGGCACCTTTCTGTATTTCAGAGAGGTGTTCTTGTATAATCGTCGGTATGGAACCCAGCAAAATTATATTAACTGATCAGTAGTTATAGTGCTCACGATTGAAAGTCCTCTTTCGGTTGTTTATTTTTCATTTTATGTTTTACATTGTTACAGGGGTATTCCATTTTGCAAAAGTACAGTGTATAATCCCATAATACAATTATGTCAGGTAGCGGAGCTAAACATTTATATTGGTTGGCCCTTAGCCGCTGGGTGAGTGTGCCGGCGGCGGTGATAGCGGTGGGCGTACTGGTAGTGGAGTTCGGCTTTGCCGAGCCGCCGGTATCGACGGGCTGTCTTCACCTCCTCCAGATTATCGCGGCGGTCCTTTTATGGTGGAATAAAATTTATTTCTGGGCAGTTGTCCAACGTCGGGAATTCACCTGGTACAAACCCGTACTGGACATAATTTTGCTTTTGCTGTTAGTCCTGTCGCTGATTTTTTTACCCGACCTCACCAAAGCCAGAGCGCCTGCCGCGACGTTGCGATGGGGCGTGTTTCAGATTTATTTACTATTGTTAGTATTATTCCACTTGGGCCGTTTGAGCATTGCCGCTGCCGCGTCAGGACGGGCGCCGACTCGGGCGCTGCTGATCAGTTTTGCCGCGATTATTTTCATCGGTTCAATCCTGCTGATGCTGCCGGCCGCGCATCATGGCGGTCGGTTGTGCTTTACTGATGCGGTCTTTACCGCCACCAGCGCCACCTGTGTAACCGGCCTGATAGTCCGCGATACCGGCAGCGACTTCACACGGCTGGGCCAGACGGTAATCCTGGTAATGATCCAGATGGGCGGCCTGGGCATTATGATTTTCGGGGCGCTTTTCGCGATGCTTCTCGGCAGTCCTTTGTCGATGAGAGAATCGGTTGCGATGCGCGACATTATGAACGAACAGACTCCCGGCCGGATCGGTCGGGTCGTTGTGTTCATTTGTCTGATCACGCTAACCCTGGAGGCACTGGGGGCCGTTGGCCTTTACGGCACATGGGGCAGTGTCCCTGATACAGAAGCAACAACGGCTCTGCGTGGCGGAGCGTTTTACAAAAGCGTCTTTCATTCAATCAGCGCATTTTGTAACGCGGGCTTTTCGCTTCAGACCGACAGTCTTATGGCCTACCGCGGCTGCCGGCAAATCTATCTGATATTATGTCCGCTGATTATCCTGGGTGGGCTGGGGTTTCCGGTTCTACACAATTTGTGGACTATTGTCCGCCAACGCATGAGCCGACAGCGTGACGATGGTACGGTAAAAGACTCCGCCTTTGCCTCGGCCCGACTGACCCTGCACAGCAAAATCGTACTGACCACCACGGCGGCCTTACTGCTGTTTGGCTTTGTCTTGTTCCTTGTCCTCGAATATACCAGCTCCGAGCCAAACCATCATCCCGTTACCGGGCTTACGTTGCTTGACAGTCTGTTCAATTCGATAACGGCCCGCACAGCCGGGTTCAATACCGTCGCCATCGACGAGCTTGACGCTGGCTCTAAACTGGTCTTAATCTTTCTTATGTACGTGGGCGGCTCACCCAGTTCAACCGCTGGTGGCATCAAGACCGTGAGCTTTGCCGTAATGGTTTTGGCGATATTCGCCACGATGCGCCGCCGCCGGGAAGTCCTCGTCTTTCATCGTACCATCCCAATGATGGTCGTCCGGAGGGTGGCGACTCTGATCATGCTTTATGGGCTGTTACTGTGGCTATTGACACTACTGATGACAATCACCGAACACAGCTCCGATCAGGACATCCTGGATTTGTTTTTTGAAGTGGCCTCGGCCCTGGGGACCGTGGGCCTTTCGACCGGCGTTACTGGCCAATTGACTTTGGCGGGCAAATGGGTCATTATTATAGCAATGCTAATCGGCCGACTGGGCCCACTGAGTCTGCTGGCGGCCCTTACGTTCAACATCAGGCCGATACGATACGAATACCCACGCGAACCACTGGTCGTGGGATAATTGGAGTTATTATTATGCAGCGATTTGCCGTAATTGGACTGGGACGTTTTGGGACCCAACTGGCACGGGGACTGACGCGGGCAGGGGCGGAGGTGGTCGCCATCGACAAGGACCGCAAAATCATCGAGAATATCAGTTCCGAAGTTACTGTGGCGGTAAGGCTCGATTCGACTGATGAAGATGCTTTGCTCGCTCAGGGTATTGACAAGGTCGATGTCGCCATTATCGGGATTGGCCAGGGCTTTGAGACCAGTATTCTAACTACCGTAACGCTGAAATCAATCGGTGTTAAGCACATCTGCGCCCGTGCCGAGCGGCAAATGCACGGCCGAATCCTGCGTCGCATCGGAGCCGACGAAATAATCTTTCCTGAAGACGAGTCTGCTCAGCGATGGGCTTTCAAACTGATGGCCCCGCAGATCAGCGAAAAGCTGGAGTTTGCTCCCGGCTTCAGCCTGGCCCAGTACACAGCCCCGGGCAGCTTCCAGGATAAGACGATTATCGAACTACAGCTCCGCAAAAAATACCGTGTCAATCTGATCGGTTTCCGCCGGGCCGAGACCAAAAGCGATACAAAATTATCCCGACAGGTCATCAACGTTCCTCAGCCCGATACCGTTATCCACAAGGGCGACCTTTTATGGCTCGTCGGCAGCGATGAAGACCTCGCCTCCCTGCCCGAAAAGTAGAGAGTAGAGAGTTGTGTGGCACCTACAAATTATTTATGTACTAACCGCACAAACCGGCAATAGCAGACGAAATTCCTTATAATTTCCTGCCCCTTTTTTTCGAGCAGCAGCAGGCTTTGGCCGCCCCACTCATCCACCGGCAGAACCATTTTTCCACCGTCTTTTAACTGTTCGATCAGTGCCGGCGGCACATCTTCCGCGGCCGCGGCAATCAGAATTCGGTCAAACTCCTTTGCTTCCGGCCAGCCTTGTCGGCCGTCGCCGGTATAGTATTCGACATTGGTTATGCCCAGGCCTTCGACATTTTCCCGGCCCTGTTGCGCCAGCTCTTCCAGCACTTCGATACTATACACTCGTTTGCACAGCCGTGACAGGATCGCCGTTTGGTATCCGCACCCATATCCGATTTCCAATACCTCGTGTTCTGGTCGCAGGTCCAGTTTTTCGGTCATCAGGGCCACGATATACGGCTGCGAAATTGTCTGGCCCAGTCCGAGCGGAACCGGCTCGTCCATATACGCCATCGACCGGCTTTCCCGTGGTATAAAATGGTGCCGCGGAAGTTCTTCCATTACCTTCAGCACCTTTTCGTCGCGGACGTCGCGCTGTCGTATCTGCCGATCGACCATAAGAAGGCATTTTTCTTTCATTTTGGAATCGTCCGACAACATCTCAACTTCTTATAGCTCCCTACCCTCTACTCTCTACCCTTCACTCTCCACCCTCTTCTCCTTACTCTCTACTTTCTTCTTCCGCTGCCGCAGCCACTGGACTACGCCGCTCATCGCATAAATCATCGAGCCAATCGCCAGTGTCAACTGTAGCCTCCAGATCAACAGTAGTATCAGAAATATCAATATCACCAGATATTCGAATGGCCTGCGTCCGCGAATAAACTGGTTGACAACGTGTAGATAGGGCACCCGGCTCACCATCAGTAATGCCACACCAGCCGTCAGAAACGGCAGCAGATAGATAATTACCGGTGCGAACCACGAGATTCCCGGCAGTTGTTCTCGTAGCTCCGGCATCAGATCGCTGTAGAGCAGCACCCATGCCGCAATAACACCGGCCGCCGCTGGTGTGGGCAGCCCGCTGAATTTCAGATGGGCCGATTCTTCAGGCGCGTTTTCGACATTGAACCGGGCAAGACGCAATATCGCGCAACAAACATACAAAGCCGCCGTTAGCCACAGTAATCGGCCTGCAATATTACAGAACAGAGGACTGGCACTTGCCTGAAGTCCGCTTTCCACCACGCGTAACATCAGAAAGGCCGGCGCCGCCCCAACACTGAGTACGTCAGCGAGCGAATCGAGTTGGCCGCCGAAATTACTGGTACTGCCTGAGCGACGGGCGACAAAGCCATCTACCGCATCGGCGACCATGGCAAAAAAGATCATCCAGGCCGCCGCCGCAAAAAACGTCAACTCCGGATTTTTAAACCACAGTCGGTCCGGCTCATTCATCCCGCGTGCGGCGAAATGGATCGCGGCAAAGCCGCACAGCCCATTCATCAACGTAATCAGGGACGGCAAAACCGCGATATTGCGCAATCGCCGCCGTTTTTTTCTGTTTCGTAATTTACTATCGTTCATCCTGGTGTGTTTTCTCATTAGCCCCTGCTGTCAAGCGGGGGTTCTTAAGTAGATAATATGTAGGCCGTCCTAAATAATGAGTATAATAAAGGAAAGTTCTGAAACATTGTACTCACTATTACGAAAGGACGGCACTATGAAAAAGCTAACCAAAAAACAGCAGTAGTTCAAGAAAATTATTCTCACAAAAAAGGATAAGGTTTACGTGGGACTGGACGTGCACAAAAAGTCGATTTCCGTGGCTATCTGGATCAACGACCATGTGGATATCACATTTAACACGTCTGCCGACTATCCCAGGCTGATAGAAAAGCTGAAAGTACTCAAAAAAGCCTTGGAAATGGTGGTTTACGAAGCGGGACCTACCGGTTACGGTCTGGCACGGTCACTGCAGAAAGCCGACCTGCCCATCCAGGTCATTTCTCCTTCCAATACGCCTCGGCCTTCCAAGAGACGTAGCAAGACCGATCGTCTGGATTGCTGCCAACCGGCCGAATTCGCCGCCAAAAGTCTTCTCCATCCGGTAACCATTCCTTCCGAGCAGGAGGAAGCCGACCGCCAACTGGTGCGTCTGCGGGACCAGTTAGTTCGCAAACGTCGTCGCGTTCGCCAGCAGATCAAGAGTTTTTTATTGCAGCATAGGGTGGGGTCTTACCCCACGCGTTTTTCTTGTATTTTTAGAGGTC
>DAOWIP010000342.1 GCA_030640865.1 Sedimentisphaerales bacterium
CCAAAGGAAAAGCAGTCCGAAATTGCGAGCCTTCACCTCCACAATCAGCATAAGGTGTGAAGACGACCTGTACCAACTGGTCCTTGACAATCGCTTCGCCACTGTAACGACGTCTGCCGTTTACGGGATCAAGGCATTTAAGAGACATCCGCTTTTGAAGAGCCATCGCATCGACATCAAGCATACGGTTATCGCGCTGATCTACAGCAAGGACTTCGGTACCGCGTACGAGGACGCCATATTGATCATTTAAGAAAGGACGCACGCATGTTGGAATGTCGAATTCCAACATAATCTGATCTCGTGCCGACCATTTCCGGTGGATCCGATAGTATCCTTCCGACCTTGATCCCTCACGAAAGGGAAGCCCATTGAGGCTGACCCGAATCTCACTGGACCAATCCGGGATTCGCAAGCGCAGTGTGAAGCTAAGCACTTCATCAGGCAGGATATGCAACGCGACCTTTCCCTTGTCCGGATAGAGGGAGGACTATTTTATGGTAACAACGTGTCCGTCAAGCCGAAGTGTGGCTTCACTCGACTCATAGAGGTTCACCCGGATGCCCTCACCGTCTAATGCGTAAACCCATCTCGGCAATCGCGCGATCCCTCGTGGTCCTGACCAATAGCAGCAATTTGTCTCTCCGCTAAACCATCTCTTCTCATACCGCAGGGGCGTATAGTACATCCATTTCATGCCGTCCGCAGATTGCGCCGCCAGGAGAGCGTTGTAGATGGCATGCTCCATCTTCTGAATATAGCGAACTTTGCCGGTGGCGCGATACAATCGTGCGTTGAGTAACAGCCATTCAACCGTCGCGCAGGTCTCTTGATGACAGCCCTCGGGTTTCGGTTTCCCGCGGATTGCCGGATGGTCATTCGACGCCGACTTGCGCAAAGACTCGTTGTAGCCGAGCGATCCTGTGGGATACAGGTGCCGCTCGACCAAATCTTCCCAAACTCGCTCCACCCAAGCCAGGTCTTCCTCGCGCTCATTCTCGGTCGCCAACTCCACAACGCCGCCGAGGTAAGCAAACAGCACGTATGGGTGGACCAAGGGCGCCTTGCCTGTTTCCCTCGCTTTCTGGATAGGAGGGTAATGACGAACAACCGATATGGCGAAATCGAGGAATCTCCGATCTTGTGTCGCTCGATACAGCCGTACGAATTGGTCTATCACATCGACATTACACCCTCCGTCGAATGCGCCGCGGAAGAATCGTTTATTGGATTCCGAGACCGGATCGAATTGATTCACTAACCATTCTGCACATCTGACGGCGGCCCGAAGGGATTCTGGATTTTCGAAACAATCGGCGTGCGTTAGCAAACCCGTCATTGCGTACCACATGTTCCAGACATCCCAGTTTGCTTTTCCTTTTCCGGTTGGTCCTTCGATGCCCAGGTAACCATCTGATTCTTGGGTGCCGCGAAATGCTGCGGCAAAGGCAGAGACACGCTGCGCCAGTCCTTTGTCGCCGGTGTCCGCGGCCACTAACGAGGCAGCATCCAGCCATTTGCCGGCATACTCGCCAGCCCATTGATACTCGCCAACCCATGGATACTCGCCAACCCATACATACTTGCCAGTCCATGCATACTCGCCAGTCCATATTTTGTTTGATTCGCGGTTTCGAAAGGGACTTAGCATCCAGTCTTTTCCCTTCGTTTCTCGATCGTAGATATGCTTAAGGTATCTGATATTGCCTTGATAACGTGGAGCCAAACGGCCCGATAGGGTAACCTGACTAACATCTGGACATCGAACATTGCCGGAGCGAGTGCCCGGCGCGGACTTTATAGAGGCATCCTCCGCATATATGAGGGTTCCCGTCCCCCAAACCACACATGCAGTAAGCATAAGAAGCGGCGAGAGACTTCGCCTTGTGTTGGCACACCATGTCATAATCAATTCTCCTTTCAGCGAACGTAACCGTTCACGGATTTTCAGGGTTCTCGGGATCTCGTGCAGTACAATTATTGAGCCTGGCTAAAACCTTTGCTCTTTAAACAGGTTGTGACCGTTCAGGCGTTGGTTCGTTCGAATTGTGGGACGAAAAGCTGTTCACCATCCTTGAGAGCGGATTGATGGGCCACGATACCGGGGACAGTCATGGCCAGGGATTCGTAAATATCGATAGCCGGTTCTCGGTCCTCCAGCAGGGCGTTGACAAACTCAGCCGAAATAAAGACCGCCGAACCGCCGTGCCCTGAAGCGTGTCGCATTTTTTCCGGCAGCATATCCGTTTTCCAGTATTCCAGGATTTTGGCCCTGCCGCCGGGACTCATAATCTGGCCGTGAACGCCGGTGTTGGTCATATAAAGGGTTGCCTTGGTGCCGAACCACTGGGCACGTTCATTGACAGTAGCGGAAGTGAGGAAGAATACATTACAGCGGCACATGTGATTTTGGTCGGTAAGCATTATAGAGGCCTGGTTGCGGAAAGGATTTTTATATACGTTATCGCTGTTCCTGACGGTGGGA
>DAOWIP010000286.1 GCA_030640865.1 Sedimentisphaerales bacterium
ACCGGCAATGCCCTGGTATTTATCAGCGAGGATTCGCGGGTCGAGCTTACCGAGCGCAGCCGGGGCGGACTGAGTGGCCCGGATGAGGTCTCGATCATTCGCGTGAGGCTGTTTGCCAGGAATGCGCTTGGTGAATTCGAGCCTGGCCATTATGAGGATTTCGAGTTAGCGGATATTCACGACCTGGCCGGCGAAATAGAAAAATTCGTCCAGCACGCCGTCGGCAGAAACCTCAAAGAATAGCGGTACTACTCTATAACAACTTTGTGGCAAAAATTAAACATACCCGACAGGAAACAAACTAAATGCGAGTATTATCCGGGATTCAGCCTTCGGGCAAACTTCACATCGGAAACTATTTCGGGGCTATGCGTCAATACCTGAAACTACAGAGCGAGGAGAATGAATGTTTTTACTTCATCGCCAACTATCACGCTATGACCAGCGTACAGGCTGCGGACGAGCTTCAGAGCTACACTGATGAAGTGGCTCGTGGATACCTTGCTGTTGGGATCAATCCGGATAAATCGGTTTTTTTCCGGCAGTCAGACGTCCCGGAGGTGTGCGAGTTGGCATGGATTCTTTCGTGCGTAACCCCGATGGGCTTATTGGAGAGATGTGTCAGTTACAAGGAAAAAGTCGAACATGGTCTCAGGCCCAATCACGGCCTGTTCTTTTATCCTGTTTTGCAGGCCGCGGACATCCTGATTTATAATAGTCATATCGTGCCGGTCGGCCAGGACCAGAAACAGCACCTTGAAGTTACACGGGACCTGGCAATCAAGTTCAATAATACTTATGGTGAAATTCTCACAGTCCCTGATCCGTACATTATCACGGCGACTGCCGTTGTCCCCGGCCTGGACGGCCGAAAGATGAGTAAGAGTTACAATAACACCTTGGAGCTTTTTGAGCCGGCCGGCCGGACAAAAAAGAAGATTATGCGGATTGTTACCGATTCGACGCCGGTGGAGGCCCCCAAGGACCCGGACAATTGCACGGTCTTCGCTTTGCTTTCGCTGGTAGCCTCTCAGCAGGAGACGCAGGAATGGCGTGAGCGGTATCGGCGGGGTGGCATGGGCTATGGTGAGGCGAAAAAACGATTGGCCGAGTTGACCAATGAACTGCTCGATCCTTTCCGCCGGCGTTATGACGAACTTTGCAGGAACAGCGACTACGTTGAAGACATTTTGCGTGAGGGCGGTAAAAAGGCACGGTCAGTCGCTCAGGAACTTATGGAAAAGGTCCGCACCGCAACTGGTATTACGAAACAAAAATAAATTCTTAACCTTGACGCCAGCGCCAAAAGTTCAAGGTGTCTGGATTCATGAGTCAAAATCGTATGTTTTTTCCGGTTTTTTGACTTTTGACGTTATTGTCAACCTTATAACTTCATTATGACTGACTATCGCGTAAATATCGAGATTTATAACGGCCCACTGGACCTGCTGCTTTACCTTATTCGCCGCAGTGAAGTGGACATATATGATATTCCTATTGCCTCTGTTACCGAGCAGTTTCTGCAATATGTCGAATTGATCCAGGACCTGAATCTTGAACAGGCGGGGGATTTTCTGGTAATGGCGGCGACCCCGATGGAGGTAAAGTCGGCTCTGCTGCTGCCGCGGGACGAGACAGCCGGTGATGAGGGGGACGACCTTTCCGACCCACGGCTGGAGTTGGTACGGCAACTGCTGGAATACAAAAAGTTCAAGGACATCGCTGGTAACTTATCCGAATCGGCGAAGAATCAGGCCGAGCGTTTCCCGCGTTCTCTCGTGGATTTGCAGCGGCTGCGTTCGCAGATCAAGCAGGAACAGAAACTGGAGATGGAATCGCTGCAGATTTGGGATTTATTCGAAGCGTTCAATCGGCTGATCAAGGCGACCCTTGCGGATAAGCGCCCGCACGAGGTCACACAGGACGAAACTCCTATTGACATCTATGAAACTGATATTCTGTATCGGGCCCAGAACGAGAAACCCCTGATTTTTGCCGCCGTATTCCAGAACTGCACTTATCGTGCGGAAATGATAGGGTTGTTTCTGGCCCTGCTGGAATTGGTACGTCAGAAGCTCATACGGATCGAACAGGAGAAGAGTTTAGGTCCGATTTACATTTTCGCTTTGACTGACGAGCCTGCGGAGACTGCCGTTGCCCACGCCGTTTCCGCCGACATTGACGATCTGCCCAGTAAAATCAGCAAACAGCGTTCCGAGCAGGCTGAAACGCCGAGGGACGGCTCAACGACAGCGAAAAGCACAAATACTGAGGGATAAACTATGACTATTGAAACCAAATTAGCTGATATGGGAATTACGTTGCCTACTGTGGCCCCGGCTGTTGGGGCTTATATTTCTGGTGTACGCAGTGGAAATTTGCTTTTTGTATCGGGTCAGCTTCCTTCGCACGGCGGCAGGATTCTGATTTCCGGCAAGGTGGGCCAAGAGGTTATACTTGAACATGCACGGGACGCTGCACGATTATGCGCGATCAACGCCCTGGCGGCCGTCAAGGATCACGTTGGTTCGCTGGAAAAGATAAAGCAGATTGTCCGACTGGAGGTATTCGTCAACAGTGCGCCTGGTTTCACGGAGCAGCCCAAGGTTGCTAATGGCGCCTCGAAACTGCTGCACGAAATCTTTGGCTCAGTCGGCCGGCACGCCCGCCTGACCGTTGGCGTGGTGGAACTACCTCTGAACGCCGCTGTTGAACTGGCAATGATTGTGGAAATTAAAAGCGATTATAGTGCTCACGATTGAAATTTCCCGTTAGTACGCGGGTAAGTAATTTTACAACAAAATGTTACGGTTTCGCTCACGGGAATTCCCATACGCGATGCGTATAACTGGATAATATAGACGAATCAATAATGAATAACCAACTACACTATTTTATAAGGAGATGTAGCAATGAAAAGAGTTGTACTAACAGTTTTGTGCCTTACTATGGTGATAACACCGGCGATTATGGGGCAAAGTCAGACAAAGGTGATTCGGCTGGGCATGATTGGGCTGGATACTTCACATGTTGTCGCTTTCACCAAGTATATCAACGATCCGAAGAACAAAACCGGTTGCCGGGTTGTGGCGGCCTACCAAGGCGGTTCGCCCGATATTCCCAGCTCGGCTGACAGGCTGGAGAAATTCACGAATCAATTGCGAGATCAATACGGGCTGGAAATTGTGCCGACTATAGAAGAACTGTGCCGAAAGGTGGATGGGATACTATTGGAGAGTGTTGACGGCCGACCTCATCTAAAGCAGGTAAGACCGGTTATTGCGGCGGGCAAGCCGGTATTTATCGACAAGCCCATAGCCGGTAATCTCGCTGATGTACTGGAGATTTTTCGGCTGGCCAAAGAAAATAACGTACCCTGCTGGTCAAGTTCGTCGTTGCGTTTTGCTCCGGATACTCTCGGCATGCGAAATAATGATAAGGTCGGCAAGGTATTGGGCTGCAGCGTTTACAGCCCATGCTCGGTCGAAAAACATCATCCCGACCTTTACTGGTACGGAATACACGGCGTCGAGATGCTATTTACCATTATGGGTCCCGGCTGCGAGACAGTTACCCGCACTCATACCGAGAACACCGACGTGGTTGTGGGCGTCTGGAAGGACGGCCGCGTAGGCACATACCGTGGCCTCCGTAAATGCAAAAATGGCTATGGGGCGGTAGTGTTTGGCGAAAAAGAGATTGCCAGTACTGGTAAGTCCGCTGGTTATGGACCGCTGGTCGATGAAATCGCCAAATTCTTCAGGACTGGCAAAGTGCCTGTGCCCGCTGAAGAAACCATTGCTATATTTGCATTTATGTCCGCCGCAGACGAGTCCAAAAAAGCCGGCTGTACGCCGATTTCCATTGCCGCAATAATGAAAAAGGCCGAAAAGAAAAACGAATTACGCCGCGCTCGCCGGAAATGACCGTGAACGGTTTAGTCGAAGGTTTTTCGTTGTCTGAGTATGTGAAAGTAGTGCTGGGCGAAGCGGTGCGCCTCGTCCCGAACATACTGCAGCAGTCGTAGTGCCGGGTCGTTCCGGGGTAGTTTAAGAGGCTGATCGCTGTTTTGATGAAAAAGAGTTTCCTCCTTCTTCGCAAGCGAAAGGACCATCGGCGGCTGGACGTCCATCTCCTGAAATACGTCACGGGCAGCGTGTAATTGACCCAGCCCGCCGTCAATCAGGATCACATCAGGATAAAGCTCCTCCTGCTCGCCCGCTCGTCGATAACGGCGGCGAAGTACCTCCTGAATCATTGCATAATCGTCGATGCCTGTAACCTCCCTGATCCGGAACCGTCGATAATCGTTCCTGAACGGCTTCCCATCAATAAAACATACCAGCGACCCCACTGCCTCACTGCCCATAATATGCGCGATATCTACACCTTCAATTATCCGCACTTCCGGCAGATCAAGCAGTTCACTTATTCGCGTCAGGCCGCCAGCCGGGTTCGCCTGGAATAGTTCCGGCTGTACATGCTCATCGACTTCTCCACGGTCCGAGAGCGACTCAATCGCTGTAATCTCGTCCCGCAGCCGAGCCGCCTCTTCATAATTCAGTTTTTTAGCCTGTTGTCGCATCTCTTTCTGCATCTGCATCAGTACCCTGTTTCGGTCCGTTTCCAGAAATTTTTGCAGCCGTCTAATCGATTTTTTATATGATCCGGAACTTATCCGGTCAGCGCAAGGCGCCGCGCACTGATTGATGTCGTGTAATATACACGGCCGAAAAAACCGCCGACGCTGGTCCCCGGCGTCAATCGTCATCGTACATGTACGGAACCTGAATACCCGCTGCAATACCTGTATCACCCGCCGTAAATCACCGACGCTGGTAAAAGGGCCATACAGCTTCGATCCCTCACGAGGCGAACGCGTAACATAAACGCCGGGGAAATCCTCGAACATCGTAAATTCCAGATATGGAAAGGTTTTATCGTCCATCTGCTGGGTATTATAGGGAGGCTGAATGTCCTTGATCAGCCGCGACTCCTGCAAAATGGCGTCCACCTCGCCCGGACATTCCAGGTAACCCACATCGGCGACCTTCTCGATCATATCCGCGATTTTCGGGCCGCGGCTCTTCATCAGGTCCGCTGACGGCTGAAAATAACTGCTTACCCGCTCCCGCAGGCTCACAGCCTTGCCGATATACAATACCCGGCCCTGGGCGTCTTTCAGCAGATACACACCCGGTGATGACGGAAAACCCTTGATTTTCTCCCGAATATCGCTAATATTGTCTTTCTTGTGTGTAGTCATTGTAAGTGATTATAGAGTGATTATCCAAACCGGTCAACGTGGCCGATTTCTGTCGCGAAAATGGCATTTATACGCACCGCATAGCGGGAATCCAGGAGCAAAAATTATGAGCAATTCTCAAAAACCGAAAATTGGTGTTCTTATGGGCAGTGACAGCGATTGGGACATTATGCAAGGGTGTGTTAATTTGCTGGACAAGTTCGGCGTGCCATACGAGGTCCGTATCAGCAGTGCCCATCGTACTCCCGACCAGACCGCTGAGTATGCCCGCGCCGCTGCCGAGAATGGCCTGGAAGTCATCATCGCTGCGGCAGGTATGGCTGCCCACCTGGCAGGGGTCATCGCTGCGCATACAATTCTGCCTGTTATCGGTGTTCCAATGGCGTCGGGTGCTTTGCAGGGTATCGATGCCCTGCTCTCGACGGTTCAGATGCCGCCAGGCGTTCCTGTCGCCACTGTCGGTATCGGCGCCGCCGGCGCCAAAAACGCCGCTATCCTTGCTACCCAAATCCTGGCCATTAAGGACAAGAAACTCACGGAAAAACTTATGAAGCATAAAGCCGATATGGCCGAGTCCGTCCAAAACAAAAATGCCAAACTCCAGGACGATCTCGATTTTCAGCAAACCGCCATGAGGATCGCAAAAGAAAGTCAAAACAATCAGACCAGTTAATGCGTTTTACACAGAATCAGCGATTTTGCCGTATGGAGATTAGCAACTATGAAAATCTCAAAAAGGACAAAGAAAGTCTCTCGAGAAGGCCGGAAATGGTCCGAAGCGGAAATTGCCCGGTTCCAAAAACTATATCCGAAGTACCATAATTCCAGACTGGCGGAGATGTTCAACCGTACAGTCAACGCTATTAAAAAGAAGGCTCGCAAACTGTCTCTGGAGAAAAACTATGCCGCTGGTTACCGTCCCCCACGGCCGGCGGAATCAAAGCCCTGGACCAAAAAAGATGTCAATCTGCTTAAACGGCTTTATCATGATCACTCGACAGTGGAAATAGGTGAAATTATTGGCCGAACCCCCCAGGCAGTTCAGTCGAGAGTAACTCTGCTGGGAATGAGTAAGCTGAATCGCTGGACGAAACAGGATGATAGCTTACTGAAGCATCTGCATCCCAGGTTGGGATACGATGAAATTGCCCGCATACTCAATCGGAGCAGTTCCTCGGTAAGTAACCGTGCCCGCCTGCTGGGGCTGGTGGAAAAGGTTGATAAATGGACGGATAAGGACGTTAAGTATCTTATGAAACATTATTCTGAAAAGACAGGTCGGTTCCTTGGCAAAAAGCTTGGCCGTTCGGAAAGTGCTATCCGAAGCAAAGCCAGAAAATCAGGTCTGGCTCGTCGGCAGATTCAGTCTTCCTGGACTAAGCGGGAGGATGCCCGTCTCAAAAAACTCATGGCCACTCATACCCAGGAAGCGATATCAGAAGAACTGGGAAAAACGTATTCATCGGTTCGCGCCCGTGTTACCAAACTGGGCCTTGCCGATGGAAATGTCTTCTGGACATCCGAAGAAGTCGAAATCCTTAAAGAGATGTATTATACTCACAGCAACAGTGAAATTGCCGAAAGACTCGGCTCCACAGACGAAGCCGTGAAAACCAAGGCCAAAAGACTCAAACTCGGCAGAAAGAATCGTTGGACAACGGATGAGATAAAACTACTCAGAAAAATTTATCCTCACCATTCCACACGGGAAACAGCACAGTTACTCGGCATGAGCTTTGGCCGGGTCAGTGCCAAAGCCCAGGAGCTGGGCCTGTATAAAGGCATCAGATATTTGAAATCCATCGGCAAGATATAATTTAGTTACTGTTGCGGAAACATAATGCTGTACGAAAACCGCTTGAAAACATGTGTTTTATCGCGGTTTTACCCCCTGATTTTAACCCAAGTTCCACAGTAGATGAGAAAAAAAGTTTTTTTCAACTTTTTTTGCTCACTTTTTTGGTGGGTTGGCGGTTTTTCGGGTTGTTATGACAGACGTAGTTTTGGTTTTTTGCTGAAAATACGGCTAATGCTTTTGAAAGGTGATGTAGTGAAGACTTTCCGCCCTCAGCCTTCAAAAACAGCCTTTTACACCCATAACTGTGGAACTTGGGTTAAGCATGGTATTCCGACTCGGTGCCACCTTTCTGTATTTCAGAGAGGTGCTCCTGTATAATCTTTGTCGTGTGGCAGTGTCTGTCCGGTAGGACAGGCCTTATCAAAATCTTGTCAATCCTGTCTGAAAAGTTCCGCCAAAGGCGGTTAAGTTCATTGGTTTTCGCGCATCCGCCGGAGATAATCTTTGGTCTCACCGGCGACAACACCAATCAGTCCTATTAGAGCGATCAGGTTGGGCACCGCCATAAGCGCGTTCAGATTATCGGCGATGGTCCAGACCAGGTCCAGTCCGCCTACAGCGCCTAAAACCACAGTGAGGCAATATATATATCGATAAGGCTTGATCGCCCGTTCCCCTAACAGGTATTCAAAGCAACGGTCTCCGTAATAGCTCCAGGTGATAATGGTAGAGAAAGCGAAAAAGACCAGGCTGATCGAGACTATCCATTTGCCGAAGCTGGGCAGACTCAAGGCGAAAGCTGCGGCGGTCAGAGACACTCCGGTAGGTAGAGGGTATGGCCGGCCGTTTTTATCGAGGAAGGGTTTGGGTACCTCCCCGGTGGTGCCGATTACCTGGATGCCTTCTCCGTTCACGACCATTTTCATGGGAACGCCGGCACCGCCGGGGCCGTACAGCACCTGGCCCGTGTCGGATTTTACCTGCCAGAGACCGGACGTGATAATTACCAAGGCGGTCATTGTACAGATTATTATCGTATCGATAAGCGGGCCTAACATTGCCACAAAGCCTTCGCGGGCCATTTCTGTGGTCTTGGCGGCGGCGTAGGCCATGGGTGCCGAGCCAAGCCCGGACTCATTGCTGAAAATACCGCGGGCAACACCTTTCTGGATAGTACGGCTGATAACCATACCGAAAAACCCGCCGCCTACAGCCATAGGGCTGAAGGCATAGCGGAATATCAGGATTAAGGCGTCGGGGATTGCCGAAAAGTTGATTGCCAGAATTACCATCGCCCCAGTGAGATACACGACGCACATCAAGGGGACAATCCTGGAGGCGACCCCAGCGATACGTTTAATGCCGCCGATTATAACACCGCCGACCATAAAGGCCAACACCAGCCCGATGAGAACCTTGATCGCTATAGTATTGCC
>DAOWIP010000306.1 GCA_030640865.1 Sedimentisphaerales bacterium
CCCCGGTTTTACCGGGGGTTAGTTCTTCCTCTGTTATTCGTTCTGTTCCTGTCCTTCTTTGCGCCCCGGCAACTCACGTTCTCGGATCACGGTTTTGAGCCGGGCAATATCACGTTTGGCCTTAGCCAGCAGACTCGGATCCTCAAGTTTTTCGGTTACTGCCTGACTGCGAATGTCGAACAGACGCCGCTCCAGGGTTTCAAGTTCACCTTCCAACTCATCCGGGTTCATTACTCGTATTTCACTGGCCTTCATAATTTCATCTTCTCTTTGTTCTTATTCTCACAACTCACAACTCATTTATCCGACATGACGGCGTTTTACAAAGCGGCAACGTACCGGCATCTTATGGGCCACACGGTTAAGCGCCGCCCGCGCCACATCTTCGGGCACACCGCCTATCTCATAAATGATAGTGCCGGGCTTTATATGGGCCACCCAGTAATCCGGTTCACCTTTGCCCTTGCCCATCCGCGTTTCTAACGGCTTACTGCTGACGGAGCGGTGGGGGAAAATCCTGATAAAGACTTTCCCTTCACGATGCAGAAAGTGGGTCGCGGCTACACGGCCCGCTTCGATCTGCCGGCCGGAAATCCTGCCTGGTCCCAGCGATTGAAGGCCGAACTCTCCGAAAGACACAAAGTTGCCTCTTGTGGCATTGCCTTTGATGCGTCCTCTCTGGTACTTACGATATTTAACTCTTTTTGGCATTAACGCCATTGTAAAGCCTCTTTATTTATCTCGAACGGCGATCACGGCCCGCCGGACTATAGTTATCGCGTCCTCTGCCGGGTTCTTCGGACACCGCTTCATTGAACATACCCTTATAAATCCAAACCTTGATCCCAATAATGCCGTAAGTTGTTCTCGAAATCGACAGACCGTAGTCAACGTTGGCCTGGAGCGTTTGCAGTGGGATACTGCCCAGAATCTGCGATTCGGACCGGGCCAGTTCTGCTCCGCCCAATCGGCCCGAACATATGATCTTAACGCCTTTTGCGCCGTTAGCCATTGCCGCCTCGCAGTGTTGTTTCATAACCCTGCGGAAGGACGCTCGCCGCTTGAACTGCTCGGCAATCGCCTCGCCCACTAATTTAGCGTTGAGTTCGGGACTCTTGATCTCCATCACATTCAGGTTGACTTTGCGGTTGATTATATCCTCGATCGCTTCGCGAAGCTTTTCGATCTCGGCGCCCTTCGGCCCGATTACCAGACCCGGCCGGGCGGTATGCAGTGTTATGCGTACATCGTCACGGGTCCGCTCGATCTCGATGTTCGCTACTGCCGCGTATGGAACCTGCCTGTTAAGACGGCTATCTATGAAAGTGCGAATCGATTGGTCCTCAACCAAGAAGGTACCGTATGCCGTCTTGGGGGCAAACCATCGACTCTTCCAGCCCAGCGTGATTCCGGTCCGAAAACCTATTGGTGATACTTTCTGACCCATAAATATTCCTCAAACAGCCTGAGTTCCTCTTCTAATAATCTTTCTTCTTCACTACCTTCGTTATCTTCTGTTCAATCTATTCTTCTGTATGCTGTATTCTGTATTCTATTCTAAATCAACACTTATACGAATATGGCTGGCCAACCGAGTGAATGGTACGGCACGGCCGCGATCTTTCGGCCGCCAGCGCCGGGTACCTTGTCGGACGCCTCCTTCATCTACTCTTGCTTCGCAGACATACAAATCTTCAATATCGGCTTCCTGTTCATCAGCGTTGGCAATTGCGCTGCGAAGCACTTTATCAACCATTACTGCCGCCCGTTTATTGGCGAATTTCAGCACGTCCAAGGCGTCCTGAACGCCGCGGCCGCGTATAAGGTCTGTAATCAGCCGGACCTTCCGGGGCGCCATCGGGGCATAGCGATGAGTGGCAGACCAGACTACCAGTTCTTGTTGGTTTATATCCAGCGCTTTGCTGAGTGCGACAATGTCATCTGCCTTGGGCTGCGGTCGCATAAGGCCCTGTTCCCAGTTTTTGACAGTGGCACGCAACTTTTTCATTCGGGCCTGTCGTTTGTCAGACGGTAGATTCGGCTGTACCATTGCCTTGGCCAAATCTTCTATACTCAGGCCCATTGTCTGACGAAATTGTTTCAATTTATTGCCGCTTAACATATTCAGTTACCTGTCGTTTCCACAAATACGGAAATCCACTATTTAGCCCCGCATGTTAATGCGGGGTTGACCCACGGCACAGCCGGGTCAGGTTCATATAGTTACCCTTTACTTGCCTCTTCTGCCGCCGCTATGTCCTCTGAAGGTTCGGGTTGGTGAAAACTCACCTAATTTATGGCCCACCATATCTTCGCTCACATATACTTTATGGAACATCTTGCCGTTGTGCACCATAAAGGTAAAGCCGACAAATTCAGGGACTATCGTACACCGCCGTGCCCATGTCTTAATTGGCTCACGGATACCCTGATCATTTTGTTTCATGACCTTACCGAATAGTTTCTCATCTACAAAAGGTCCTTTTTTCAGCGATCGACCCATTACCTTTTATCCTTAATTAGATAATACTTTCGTAAAATCTTTTCGCACTACCCTTACACTCTTACAAAACCAACTGTCCGTTGCGTTTATTTTTTCGCCGACGGATAATCCATTTATTTGTTGTTTTGCGCGGACTTCTTGTCTTGCCGCCCTTGGCCAACACTCCTGTTGGAGAGCAGGGGTGCCGTCCGCCGTTCGAGCGTCCTTCACCTCCGCCGAGCGGATGAGCCACGGGGTTCATTGCCTTACCGCGAACGTGTGGTCTTCTGCCCATATGGCGTTTGCGTCCGGCCTTGCCGATACGCACATGCTGATGGTCCGTATTGCCGATCTGACCAACTGTGGCCCGACATGCCAGAGGAACCATCCTCATTTCACCGCTGGGCAGAATAATATGGGCCAATTTGCCTTCTTTGGCCGACAGTCGCGCCACCACGCCCGCCGAGCGGACAATCTTACCGCCTTGGCCGGGATTCAACTCTATATTATGAATTTCCAGGCCGACCGGGATAGTCTCCAGTGGCATGCAGTTGCCTGCTTTTGGTTCTACTTTCTCGCCGCTTTCCAGTGTTTCGCCGACTTTCAGTCCGTTTGGTGCCAGGATATATCGTTTTTCTCCGTCGGCATATTCTAATAGTGCGATATGACACGTGCGGTTGGGGTCATATTCGA
>DAOWIP010000481.1 GCA_030640865.1 Sedimentisphaerales bacterium
GGATTCCATTCGGTTAAACTCTTTTTTTGCCTCTATTCCCGTTTTACCGAAAAGGACATAATAGTTCTCTTTGGCCCATTTTTTTACCTTGTCGGTAACAATGGCCTTGAGAAAAGCATCTGTCAGAACGTTTTTAGCCTTTTCCGGAATGTCTGCGGGGACTGCCATCGCGATTAATTGCGGGATCGGGAGGTATTTGGAAAGCTCCGGACAGGAATCAAACGCCGAGGGAATAACGCCGATTCCCTCTACAGTAAAGGAATCAGGAATCAGCATCCCCAGAGGACGGAGCTTTTTGCCGCGAATAAGCTGCTGCTGCTCGGCAAGTGAGGTTACCACAACAGTAATCTCGCCGGTCATCGCAGCTGTTTGGGCGGGAGAGGAACCGGAATAGGGAATGTAGTTGAACTTGATTCCGGCCCCGTTTTCGAGAGCCAATAGATTCAGATGATGGACCGAACCGGCGCTGCTGGCGCCGGCCTTGATAGAGTTTGGTTTGGCCTTGGCCGCCTCGATCAGGTCCTTGATAGTCTTGTACGGTGAGTCCGGAGTAACGGAGATAATGTCGGGGGAACCGCCGATAATGAAAAAATCCCATACGTCCATTCTTTTGTCCCAGCCGCCCTGGACGGCGGAGGTTACATTGGATTCGGACAGACCTATAAGGGTATAACCGTCGTGTTTCTGAGAATATCCGTAAAGCATTCCAACAGAACCCGCAACACCGCCGGTCTTATTGATGACGTTGATGTTTATCCCCATAATCCCGGCCATTTCCGCGGACACTATCCGGTTACAAGTATCAGTTCCCCCACCGGCGCCCCAGGTAATTGAGTTGGTAATATCCCGCTCAGGATATTTTTCCGCTTTGCGTTTGCACGACCAGCCGGAAAAAACCATCGTTACAACCAACCCGATAACAAGCGTTTTTTTCATTTCGAAGTTCCTTTTTCTGATTAAGGAATATTAGTTCAATAATGCAATTTAACATAAGGATAAGTGATTATCAAGCGAATTTCGCTGGATTTTATACCCAATAACGTTGAGTGTCAAATTGGCAATTGCCACTAATACATGGGATTGGTATAATCCGGATTTACCGGACATAAAATGTAAGTAACCGTTCACGCTTTTTACAGATTGCGTTCTTTCGCCCCCCTGGGGCTTAAAACAGGGGGTTTTAATATCTTACCGGGGCTTACGCCCCCGGCTATGCGCTCTTACGGCCCTTCGGGCCTAATAAGGAAAAGAATCCGTGAACGGTTACAAATGTAAATGGTCCCTCTGGTCAGGAAACAAAGTATGAAAAAAGTTAATCTGCGGGAAATATTGAGCGATTTGCCCCCGGAATGGCCCAATGATCTGTTGCCTGAGATTCAGGAAGAGATTGCCAAGTCCTCCAGATCGATTGTGGTTCTGGACGACGATCCAACCGGTACACAAACGGTTTACGATGTGCCCATACTTACCGAATGGACGGTAGCGTCGCTTGTTACGGAATTCCAGAATAAGACGCCGTTATTTTATATTTTAACTAATTCCCGAAGTCTTTCAGAAACGGCGGCCCGGAATCTCGCGTTTGAGATAGGCAGCGCCCTAAAGAAAGCGGCACAGCAAACCGGACGTTCATTTGAGGTGATTAGCCGAAGTGATTCGACTCTAAGGGGACATTTTCCTGCCGAAGTGAACTCGCTCGCGGAGGCTATCGGCCAAACATCGGACCCATGTATGATTATTCCTCTTTTTCTGGAAGGCGGCCGTTATACCATTGGAGATACGCATTATGTAAAAGAAGATCAGTACCTTATTCCCGCGCACGAGACGCCTTTTGCCCAAGATGCGGTATTTGGTTATTCAAACTCCAATATGCCTCAATGGGTCGCGGAGAAAACACAGGGGCGTGTTTCGGCGGATTCCGTTATGTCTCTTACACTGGATGATATTCGCCGGGGCGGACCACAATGTGTCGCGGATAAGCTCGAAAAATGTGGAGAAAACAGTGTTTGCGTAGTTAATGCCGCCGGCTATAGAGATTTGGAGGTTGTTACCCTTGGGCTGCTGCGAGCGGAAAGGCAGGGACAGCGATTTCTTTATCGAACCGCAGCTTCCTTTGTTCGCGTGCGTGCAGGCCTGCCGGCTCGGCCCCTGCTAACTCGCGATCAACTGAATCTGCCTGAAGATGGCGGGGGGCTGTTTATCGCGGGATCATACGTTTCCAAGACCTCTCAGCAATTGTCCTGTCTTCTCGAGCAAACCTCAATCAGGAATATCGAGATTCAGGTAAAGAACCTGTTATCTGATACTCAAAAGGAAGATGAAATCAATCGAGTAGTGTCGGCAGTAGATGATGCCCTGGCCAATAATTGTGATGTAGTGGTCTATACCAGCCGTCAACTGGTTACCAGTTACGGTTCTGTGAGCAACCTGGATGTGGGAAATCAAATATCGCTTGGCCTGGTAGAGGTTCTCCGTAAAATTTCCGTCAAACCGCGTTATCTTCTGGCCAAGGGAGGTATCACCTCCAGCGATCTGGCCACCAAGGCCCTGGGCATTAAACGAGGATGGGTACTGGGCCAGATACTGCCCGGTGTTCCTGTATGGCAAACAGGGTCTGAAAGTCGATTTCCCGGTCTGCCTTATATTGTGTTTCCCGGTAACGTAGGCGGCCAGACGGCCCTGAAAGAAATAATCGATAAACTTAAACGATGATCATCGCGGTTTTATTTGGCACCCCGTACTATCAGAATCGAGGAAGACATTTTTGGCTTCATCAACTCTGTTCTGGAAGCAGATATTGACAGAGCCATCCTGTCCACCCTGAAGCCAGTGTTCTATTCCCGGCTTAATTGAGTATTGCCCGCCCGGCTCTAATCCAACTTCCTCAAATACTGTATAGTAAGCCTCTTTGCCGGCGGGAACCTTAACACCCTCGTTTTTATCCGAACCGGCAACATAGACTCTGGTATGGCCGTAGATGACCCGCAGCGTTTCTTCCTTGCCAGTTTCATTGTCATAAGGCGGATGCAGATGCTGTGGTAGTGTCTGACCCGGAAGTAATATCAGCAATGTGATGCGCAGCTTTGCCGATCGCAGAATATCAATAAAGGCAAATCCCTCTTTTCGGAAATTACCAAGCCCGAAGTCATTGAACGTAAGGGTTTCCAACTCCTTTTCAGAAACGATGAATCCAGATCGCTTGATAAGCTCTTTGGTTTCTCGCAGACATTCCTGTATATATGCCGTGTCGATGATTATCTGTCCCTGTTCTATATCAGACCCTGTATTGTTTTTACCATGGTTTCAAGTATTAGACAACAAGATGCCGCCCCAGCGTCAATAACACCTTTTGATCGCTCACCCAGCCGGCTCGACCTGCCGACCTTCGCAACCATCTCTTTTGTGGCATCGCGTCCTTCCTGAGCGGCTTTGGTCATGCTCTCAAGACATCCATTAAAATCCTGCCCGTCCTTTAGCGCCTTATGATACGCCTCCTCCGCAGAAAACAATACATCTACGAGTGTCTTGTCTCCCGGTTTGGCCTGGCTTATCCCCTGTATCGCTTCTTTAGAGGCGGTAATCATTTGTCCGAAGACAGCGGCATCGATATTCTCAACGTCGGCGCACTTTTTAGCCATAGACCTGAAGAACATCCCATACAACGGCCCCATCGCGCCGCCGATCTGAGTTATCAACACCTTCGAGAGCGTCTTAAGCCCGGTCGTCAGATTACACTGGTTGCCGTCAAGCTGTTCCCTGCACAGCGTAACTCCTTTGTTCAGATTGATGCCATGATCGCCGTCACCGATAGCGCCGTCGATATCACTCAGATACTGCTTATTTTCCTGAATAACGGCAATAATGTTATATATAATCTGAATCCCGTCCTGATTGGAAAATTGTTTCATGCTCAACCTCTTGCGAATTGTCTGAATCCCATCGAATCGGCTTCCAACTCGATACACTCTTTCAGGCTTTCATCCAGTCTGGTTATTGTCAAAGTAACCCCCGCCATCTCAAGAGAAGTAAAATAGTTGCCGACATAAGGCCGATATATTTTAATACCGCGATCGGACATTATCTTTTCAACTTCATTGTAAAGTATGAAAAGCTCCATTAAAGGCGTCGCCCCAAGGCCGCTTAAAAGAACTGCGACCTCATCATTCGCGTTAAACGGAAGATCGGCAAGTATAATATCTGTCATGCGTTTGGCTATCTGCTCTGCCGTCTCAAGATCAGTTACCTCCAGGCCAGGCTCGCCATGATGGCCGATACCAACTTCCATCCTGCCTTCCTCGATAGTAAAGTTCGGATGTCCGACTTCGGGTATCGCACAGGGACTTAAGCCTATTCCCATACTCCGCGTATTGTCAATAGCCTTTTGCGCCTCCGCGATAACCTCATCCAGGCTGCCGCCCATAGCGGCTTTCGCGCCTCCGACTTTCCACATCAATATTTCGCCAGCCACGCCCCTGCGTTTTTCAAGCTCAGTGCTCGGCGCCGACGGAACGTCGTCGTTTGCGACAACGGTTTTAACTTCAATGCCGTCATCTTCCGCCATATCGACGGCCATTTTTACGTTCATATTATCGCCGGCATAGTTCCCATAAAGACAAGCCACTCCCCTGCCGCTGTCGGCGGCCCTGAACGCGTCGTAAAACTACAACGAAACGTTATCCAAACGCCTCTAATTGA
>DAOWIP010000155.1 GCA_030640865.1 Sedimentisphaerales bacterium
CCATTCTATCTGTATTTACGTTCAATTTTGACCGAGGTTCACCCACAATCACACCCCACCAGGTAATTAATCCCTCATTTCTTCTGTATTCTCTCTACCCTCTACTCTCTACCCTCCACTCTCCACCCTCTTTCTCACAACTCACAACTCTCTTCCTCACAACTTATTCAAACATTTCCCGGCAGGCGGTTCCCGGGTTATCGGAAGCTATAACCGCCTGACATACCGCCACACCACTCGCCCCGGCGGCAAGGGCCTGATGGGCATTTTCAGCGGTTATCCCCCCTATCGCTATCAGCGGCACCGGACATAACTGTCTGACTTCACTGATTAGTTGCGGGCCGGAACATACTACTTTCGGCTTGGTAAGGCTGGGAAAGATTAACCCCACCGCTATATAGTCGGGCTGCTCGGCGATTGCCGCCTCAGCCTCGGCGATACTATGCGTACTTTTACCCACGATCATCCGCGGATTGATTATTTTACGAGCCTGCACTATCGGCAGGTCATTCTGGCCCAGATGAACCCCATCGGCATCGGCTAACACCGCCAGGTCCGGCCGATCATTCATTATAAACAGGGCGTCGGCCTTATGACAAAGCCGCGAAATCTCACAGGCCAGTTCCAATAGCTCCTCATCGGATTTATCTTTTTCGCGCAGTTGGACACAATCAGCCCCGCCCGCCAGCACCTGCTCAGCCACCTCTAATATCGGCAGCCGGCATAAACTCTCGGTCAGCAGGACGTATAACCGCACACCGGCGAATTGCGTACCGCACCGGGCGCGTAATAAAATACGCTTTTCCAGATCATAGCTCCGATAGCGGAGTTTCTCGATTCGTTCGGCAATCTGTTCATTCTCAATCTTGCTGTATTCCTCCAGGCACCGCAACGCCTCGGTCAGCCGTTTTGCCGCTGCCTGAACAACAGATAGCTCGTCTTCTCGCCGTTTTTCACCGGCCGTACTGATTTGGACACCGACATCACCGACAATGTCCCGCGCATCCAGCAGATTCTCAAACGGTAACAGGGCGACACACTGACACAGGTCATGCCGCAATTCCTTGGCCGACTTGCTTAGTTGCGGATCATTGAGTTGAAACCGCGCATAATCCTCCATCACCCGCAGCGCCTCACGCGCCCGATTAAAATTAGCATCCAGTAATCTCAAACGTGTTTTATCCATTGAAAATATTATAACAATACAATATTATAATGAAACCTTATTTCCTGGTTTAGTGTAACTGGTTTACTTCATTTGAAAGAATATTATGTGCTCTGAAAAAAAAGGGAAATCTATGGTTGCATTGAAAATCAAGGTCGAACCCGACTACCTTAAACCTGCAAAATCAAGGAGAAGATGATGAAATGGTTATTAATGCTAATCATAATATGCTTGCTGATGGTACTTTTTATGAAATTTATATCTTGCGAGAATCATCGGAGAGAACTTTCTGATCCGAATGCGGTAAAACAAAAATTAAAGAAATATAGCCATTTGATGGATATTGAATTCCCTCCGAGTACCCGTTTGATCAATTTCAAGGAATATTATGGTATTGACGATGCGGTTTGTTTAAAAATTGGAATAGACAAAAAGGACTTGCAAAACTTTTTAACCAACTCCCCGTTTGCAAATGAAATATTAGTAGAACCAAAAGATAATCCTATTTCAGTTATCAGCCCTATTGGTCCAAGTTGGTGGAATACAAAATCGGTAAAAAACTGGAAATCAGGACAAATCATACTGCCGAATTTTAGTTATTTAAACATTTTTTTAGATTTGGACCATACAGATAAAATCATTATATATTTAGAGTGGTAGAGTGGCTTGAAACATGATCTGTGCTTGTGAACCTCCGCGACGGATGGCAGCCACCGCAACGCCGTAGGCGAATAAGGTGGATGGTTTCCGCAGGTGCCCGCCCTCATAATGACCTATGAATAATCGTGTGGCACCTTTTTGCCGTAGGCAAACTTGTCCGCCGAAGGCGGAGAGGTGTCTTGTTTATCCTGTCTAATATTGAATTCGTGAACGACCACCCAAAATGAAACTACCAGAATAATATTTATTCGGCTATAATACGGTTATGACCGCAAAAGACACAAACCATACCACTCGTCCCCGGCTGCCGGCATGGCTCAAACGGCCGCTGCCGAAGGGCGAGAAATTTCAGCACGTGGCCCAAATCCTGGAGAAACTGCATCTGAACACCGTTTGTTCCAGCGCTTCGTGCCCCAACCGGGGTGAGTGTTACTCTCAGGGAACAGCCACATTTATGATTATGGGTAATGTTTGCACTCGCGATTGTCGGTTTTGCGGTATTAGTCACGGTTCGACTTCGC
>DAOWIP010000220.1 GCA_030640865.1 Sedimentisphaerales bacterium
AAAGAGCGAACTCTCGATAACCGCGATAAAAAGATTGGCGAGAAAGAACGGGAACTGGACAATAAAGACGAACAATTGACCAATACCCTGTCAGAACAGCGCGCCCAACTGCTGCGGATCGCCAGTATAACACAAGAAGAGGCAAAAGAAATACTCCTTCAACGATTAGAGGGCGAGGTCAGTCACGAAGCCTCCACCCTGATCGAACAGATCATCAACAAAGCCAAAGAAGAGGCTGATTCCCGTAGTCGCGAGATAACTCTAAACGCCATACAACGTTACGCGGCAGAACACACCTGCGATAGTACCGTCTCGACCGTGGATATACCGAGCGACGAAATGAAAGGACGCGTGATCGGCCGGGAAGGCCGTAATATTCGGGCGTTTGAAAAGGCGTCAGGAGTAGATGTTATTATCGACGACACACCCGGAGTGGTAGTAGTATCAGCGTTCGATCCGATTCGCCGTGAAGTGGCACGCGTCAGCCTTGATAAACTCATCCAGGATGGACGTATTCATCCGGCTCGAATTGAAGAGATTGTCGAGGAAACCCGTAAAGAAATAGACAAAAAAATCATAGAAATCGGCAAACGAGTAATCCTGGAAGCAAATGTCAACGGGATCAATAATAAACTACTGCCCTATCTGGGCCGACTGAACTACCGAACAAGCTACGGCCAAAACGTGCTGCGACACAGCGTAGAAGTGGCGTTTCTGGCCCAGGCGATGGCAGAAGAATTGAAATTAGACGGTACCCTGGCACGACGATGTGGTCTGCTGCACGACATCGGCAAAGCACTGGATCATGAAGTTGAAGGAGGACATCCCGCAATCGGGGCGGACCTGGTCAAGAAATTCAATGAATCCCCAATTGTACTCAACGCCATAGCCGGGCACCATGGGGATATTGCGGCCATTTCACCCTACACATCACTGGTGGCCGCGGCCGACGCTATGAGCGCATCACGGCCGGGCGCCCGACGCGAAACCCTCGAACGCTATATCAAACGACTGGAGAATCTGGAGGCGATTGCCGCCGAGTTCCAGGGAGTCAAACAGGCTTATGCCATTCAGGCCGGTCGTGAAGTACGGGTGATTGTCGATCCCAAGTCTGTCAACGACGAAAACGCCTGGAAGATCGCACGCGACATCGCCAAAAAAGTCGAGGAAGAACTAACCTATCCCGGCGAAGTGAAAGTTACCCTGCTGCGCGAGGTCCGCTGCATCGAATACGCACGATAAAGTGAAGAGTGAAGGGTAGAGAGTTGTGAGTTGTGAGAAAGACAGAATACAAAATTAAGAATACGAAAGAGAAGAAGGGGGTCGTTCGCGGATAGATATATCTATTGTTGAAAAAAGTGTCCTGTTCCCTCTTTTCTTATCCTGTCCCCTTTTCTTAAACCGGCCAATTGAAGGAATATAATTATGGGGCAAACATTAAAGAAATTAACAATAAAAGGTTTTAAATCCATCAGGTCGCTTGAAGACTTTGAGTTCAAAAAACTCAACATTATGATTGGCGGAAACGGAGCGGGCAAAAGTAATTTCGCCGATTTTTTCCGTCTATTGCGGGCAATGATGGATGGCAATTTGGCTATTCATATTGTGACTCATGGTGGCTGTGATGATCATCTTTTTAATGGACCAAAATATACAACTCGTATAGAAATAGAATTGAAATTTAAAAAATACCTCGAGTATTCATGCAGCCTGCTTCCTACTGTTGATGAAAGTTTTATTATAGAAAAAGAGGGATTTGCTTCATATGAAGGCTTTGGCGGACTTGAAAGTCATCTTATAGAAATGAAAAATGATAAATCCAGTATTGAGCGGAAAACTCGTGAATACCTCTATCAACTCATTTCAAATTTTACTGTTTATCATTTTCACGATACCAGCGAAAGATCTCCAATGCGTCGTTCTGAAATAACTGCCGACAATGTTAGATTGCGTTCTGACGCATCCAATATTGCTCCATTTTTACTTAGGCTTCGGGACAAGAAAAAAACAGCTTATGATGAAATCGTGGAATCTGTCAGATTAGTAACCCCGTTTTTTGATGATTTTATCTTAAAGCCGGTGCAAAAAGGCGAAAAGGAAGTTGTCAATTTAAGCTGGAAACAAAAAGGCTCGGATTATCCGATGCAGCCTTACCATTTTTCTGATGGTACGATACGGTTTATATGTCTGGCAACAGCGCTTTTACAACCGAATATCCCTTCAACTATTGTAATAGATGAACCGGAACTGGGTCTGCATCCGTATGCCATAGAAATACTGGCTGAACTAATAAAGGCGGCTTCGAAGAAAACTCAGGTTATAGTTGCAACACAATCACCTCCTTTGATCGACAACTTTAGCCCCGAAGACATTATCGTTGTCAACAGGGAAAAGGGTGCTTCAACTTTCAAGCGATTGGAAACAAAAGAATTATCTGAATGGTTGAAAGAGTATTCGTTGGGCGACCTCTGGCGAAAGAATATCGTAGCCGGAGGACCGGTTCATGAGTAATATTAATGTGTATGTTATTGTCGAAGGCCAAACCGAACAAACCTTCGTGAGGGATGTTCTTGCCCCGGAAATGGCACATAAAGGTATTTTTCTGCATCCGACACAGATTGGTAAGCCTGGGCACAAGGGTGGGGATATACGATTCGAACGAGCAAAAGGGGACATCGGGAGATTTTTGAAGCAAAGGCCAAATACCTACATATCCACTATGTTCGATTACTTCAGGTTAGAATCAGGTTGGCCTGGTAATATAAATATATCAAGCAGCACCACGGCTATAGAAAAAGCAGAGGCAATAGAGGCAGCCACCCTTGAAAGAATTAAGGAGTTATTTCCCGATCATAATGTCAATGGGCGATTTATTCCTTATATTGAAATGCACGAATTCGAGGCTTTATTGTTCAGCGATGTGTCCATACTTGCAAATAAAATTGGCGTCAATGAAGCGAGAATAGAAAGTATTTTAGATGAATGTCAAGAGCCGGAAGAAATTAATGATGGACAGGATACTGCTCCTTCGAAAAGATTAATTAGTCTGCATAGTGGTTATCTAAAAGTGGTTATGGGCAAAACAATATCCGAGGCTATTGGCATACAACAAATACGCAATAAATGTTCACATTTTAATGGGTGGCTGACTAAATTGGAGCAACTTCCCGGATGTGCAAATGGATAGATAGTCAATGGAAATGGAAAAGGTAACAGGGTATTTTTAGGCTTGCCAAAGAGTAGGATTGATTTTATAATCCTTCTATTATGTTACTGGTCAGTTAAAATGGTTTTACTGGGTTCAATGCCGATGATTATACAAGAACACCTCTCTGAAATACAGAAAGGTGCCACCCAGTCGCACTCAACTGGCCAATGAGAGGTGGGGCCTGGACAGTAAAAATGGCGGGCACGGCCCGCCCTACAGAACTATTTTCAATCGTCCCTATGGGACTAAAATATACAGGAGTCCCCGGTTACCCAGCGATAAATCGCTGGGCTATTATCGTTTGTCCCTACGGGACTTGAGAGAAAACCATGTGGGACATAAGGTTTCACTTCGCGAAGTTGTTAATTGCAGGCGAGACGCCTGCGGTACAGATTTTTTAAGGCATCACAAAACTCTGAATTGATCGTGAAGAAGTTATCCTACAGAACTAACGGGAAAAATCAATCGTGAGCACTATAGATGCAAATTAAACTGCTGTGTATTGGTGATATAGTCGGCCGGCCGGGCAGGCAGATACTTTCCGAGCATCTGCACCGCATAGTCAATGAATACGAGATTGACTGTGTCATCGCTAACGCGGAAAACGCCGCGGGCGGATCGGGACTGACCACGCAGATTTATGATAAACTGCTCAAATACGGCGTACAACTTATTACGTTAGGCGATCATATCTATCGAAAGCGGGAGATAGTCGAAACACTGCAGAACTCCGACCGGATAGTGCGGCCGGCAAACCTCTCACCACAAGCGGCAGGCAAAGAATGGGCGGTATATACCACCGCGAAAGGTCCACAGGTGGCGGTTGTTTCACTATTGGGTCGATTGTTTATGTCCACACTCGCGGATAATCCCTTTCACGCGGTAGATCGGGTACTGAACAAGATTCCGGCCGATATAAAGATTCGGGTAGTAGATATGCATGCCGAGGCCACCAGCGAGAAGATAGCGATGGGATGGCATCTCAACGGCCGGGCCAGTCTGGTCTGCGGTACACATACGCACGTAGCAACCGCCGACGAAACAATCCTCGACGAGGGCACGGCGTATATCACCGATCTTGGTATGAGCGGTTCGCACAAATCGGTGCTCGGCCGTAACGTTGCCCCAGTATTGAAAAGCCTCATTACACAAATGCCCTGCCCATACAGTCTGGCTACGGGCGATGTAAGAATAAACGGAGTGATTGTTACAGTTGAGTCCAGCGGCGCAAACGCCGGACGGGCAAGCGACATTCGGCGAATCCGCGTTAAAGGCGACTCGGCTCAAGACATTCCTTACGACAGCGACGACGGCAAGCCAAACTATAATAATAATGCTATATAGTGCTCACGATTGAATTTTCCCGTTAGCTAATAAACGCGGGCCACAGGCCCGCCCTGCTTGATACCTGCTTAACAGCAGGGGCTATTCAAAAGAGTGCTTTCGCGACAGGAGCACCTCTCTGAAATACAGAAAGGTGCCACCCAAGAGGTTTTAATCACAAGCTGGA
>DAOWIP010000509.1 GCA_030640865.1 Sedimentisphaerales bacterium
AAGCGACGAACCTTCTGGAATTAATGCAGCAGCATCTGAAGCACTCGGACCATATCAGCAAAGATGATGTCGTAAAATTAATGGGCCGTGCCGGCGCGGATGAACGGCGCAAAGACCTCTGCCAAATCGAAGTATATGCCAAACATCGCATGATCGAACCCCATAGTAAAGGTCAGGAAAAATACCTCACCGCCATGCAAAAAAATGACATGATATTCTGTGCCGGCCCAGCCGGTACAGGCAAGACCTATCTCGCGGTGGCAATGGCGGTGGCAATGCTTAAACAGGGGCGAATCAGACGGATTATTCTGGCACGCCCGGCAGTGGAAGCGGGAGAGAAGCTGGGGTTTCTGCCCGGAGACATGCAGGCGAAGGTCAACCCGTATCTGCGTCCGCTGTTTGATGCGCTGGGCGATATGATGGACTATACCCAGATCAAACAATTCATGCAAAACGATATTATCGAAGTTGTGCCGCTGGCGTTTATGCGAGGCCGTACCCTCAACGCAGCGGCTGTAATTCTCGACGAGGCACAAAATACCACTGTTTCCCAGATGTTAATGTTCTTGACGCGACTGGGCTACGACTCGAAAATGATTGTTACCGGCGACGACAGCCAGAGCGACCTGGCAAAAGATCAGGAATCGGGATTGATCGATGCCATAAGACGACTCAAAGGCATAAAGGGAATCGCTTTTGTACGGCTCGACGAAGCTGATATTGTACGCCATCGGCTGGTACAGAATATCGTCAGAGCATATGAGCACGAATAAAAGAAAGAAAAAATGAAAAGCACCGGAAAAAAGAAGGGCAAGCGAATAGACAGCCGGCGGGCGATAGAAAGCGATATGGCCGTCCGGAGACAGAGATTCTATGATTCCGGCGCCCCGGTTTCAATTCTGATGTTGATCCTGTTCATCGTTCTGACCACCCTTATTCTCACGCTCAACCTCTCGACACAGGGGATGTCTGGGAACATCTGGCCTGGATCAAAAATATTATTGGTCTATGGTGTGATCATAATGTTTTTGAGTATCGGGATGGGCTTATATGTGGCGGCTCATCAGCGGCGAATCATTCAAAATCACCTCCGCGGCAGCGTATTACTGACATGTCTGTTGATTATGATTGTCCTGGTTCGACTTGGTGTCAGGCAGGACTGGTCGGCTTACCTGATCGTTGTTCCGGTAATGATTACCGCGATAATGATGACAATCGCTTACTCGCAGCGATTTGCGCTGGGCCTTAGTGCTTTTCTTGGGATGGTCAGCATGTTGGCCCTGGCGGAGAATGAAGCCATTACCTTTCGGGAAGGTATGGGGGCTTTGTTGGCAACCGGCAGTGGGACGGGGATCGCTATTTTGATGCTGCGCGAGATACGCACACGCACCAAGCTGATCGAAGTGTGCTGCATTGCCGGTATTGTCGTCTTTGTGATGACCGTTGTATTTGAGCTTTGGCAGAATAATGATTGGCAACCGCTGCTTCAGAAAGGCGCCTGGAGCGTCGGCGGAACCGTAGCTGTCGGGTTTGTAATGCAGGGCCTGCTGCCGTTGATCGAGCGGGTTTTCAGGGTTTGCACTAATATGACGCTGTTGGACTACAGTGGAGCGACCAAGCCACTGTTGAAACGGCTGGCGGTGGAAGCGCCAGGCACCTTCAACCACAGTTGGCAGATCGGTATGCTCTCCGAGGCCGCGGCGGAAGCTATCGGCGCCAATGGGCTGCTCTGCCGGGTGGGAAGCTACTATCACGACGTGGGCAAGCTGATCAAGCCGCGTTATTTTGTGGAGAACCAGGCCGAAAATGTCAACCAGCATAAAGAGTTGTCGCCTACTATGAGCCGTATGATCATCATCGGTCACGTCAAAGACGGCCTCGAATTGCTGCGGGAATACAAAATCCCCAAGGTGCTCCACCAGTTCACCGCCACCCATCACGGCACAACCGTGGTGGCGTATTTCTACCACGAGGCAACTAAAAAAGAGTCTGAAGACGGCCGAGTCGTCCCCGAAACGGAATTCCGCTATCCCGGCCCGAAACCGCAAACCAAAGAGTCCGCTATCGTCATGTTGGCGGACGCAGTGGAAGGCGCCACACGCGCGATGCAGGAACCGACTCCCAGCCGTATCGAAAACGTGGTAACCAATATGGCTATGGCCCGTCTGCAGGACGGACAATTTGACGAATGTGATCTGACCATGCGGGAACTGCACCAGATCGAAGAAAGCCTTGTTAAGAGTCTGTGCGGGATGTACCATGGCCGTATCGCTTATCCAAAACAGGAAAAGCTGGCGAAAAGCCAAACAGATACAATGAAAACCATTGGTGGTCAGTTAAAATGATTTTGCTGGGTTCAATGCTGACGATTATACAGGAACACCTCTCTGAAATACAGAAAGGTGCCACCCAGTTGGAATACCATACTTAAGCTTGCTTATGCTTTGCATAAGCGATGCGTAAAGCATGCCACCCGTTGAACCATCCACCTCGAAGACTCGGTGGCTGCCACCCAATGTTCGACAAAACCTGAATAATTAATTCAACCGACCAATGGTAAGATTTAATGGGACGGAAAGGTGTTGTTTTGGGCGAGATTGAGATTAGTATAAGCGATAATCAGGATGCTTTGGAGATCGATCGGGAAAAGCTCATACGGACCGCGGAATATGTTTTAGAGCAAATATGTGGGAATGAGTCGGCAGGCGGAAATGAGTCTCTGGTAAGGGGGAAGCCTGCGGCTGTCAGTCTGGCGATTGTCGATGACGAGGCGATCAGTAAAATTAAAGAGCGGTACTTCGGCGCAGCGGAAGTAACCGATGTAATCAGTTTTGACCTGCGTGATAATACAGAAGGGGAACAGGAATTACCGGATTGTGAAATAGTAGTGAACGCCCAGTGTGCGACGCATGAAGCCTCTCGGCGGGGTGTGGACCCGCAGGCGGAGTTGAACCTGTATGTAGTGCACGGTCTGTTGCATCAGTTGGGTTATGATGACCAGACAGAGCGGCAATCAAAGATTATGCACGAGAAAGAAGATCAACTTCTGGAGGAACTGGGTTTTGGAAAAGTATATGGGGGAACAGGATAAACAGTTGTGGAAGATGCCGGATTGTGGTGTTTGCTGATCGCGGGCGCCTGTGTTTTATTAACGATGTTTTTTTCCGCAGTCCATTTGGCTCTGCGTCATATCTCGTGGGTCAAGCTGGAGGAAGCCTTCTCGGACACAGGAACGCCTGCGCGGACAGGAATAATACGTAGCCGCCAGTCGAATCTGCTGTTTAGTACCGCCACGATGAGACTATTGGCGAACCTTGGTGTATTGGTGTGTATGGCGGGTTATTTTGTTATAAGCCGCGAGGTGGAAAACAGCCGTATGTTTGTGCCGCTGTTAACGGCGTTTGCGGTTTCGGTATTTATCCTGAGCATTTTTTCAGTAGCGATACCACATGCCTGGTCTAAATATGCTGGTACCGGATTGCTGGTGCATTGCTATCCGGCGATCAGGTTTTTGGGGTGGGCCGGTTGGCCGCTGACTACGGTGTTTTCCTGGATCGACCCGCTGATAAAACGTCTCGCAGGTATTTCCGAAGACCAGGCAAACAGCCGACTCGATGAGAAGCAGGAAGAGTTGCTCAACGTCGTCGAAGAGAGAGAAAAAGAGGGTGTGGTCGATGAGGAGGAGCGAGAGATGATCGCTTCGGTACTGGAGTTCCGTGACACGACCGCCGGCGAGATTATGACGCCACGTACCGAAATGTCGGGCATCGAAGCTGATACATCCCTGTCGGAAGCGGTCGAAATCGTTATCCGCGAAGGCCATTCCCGCTATCCGGTCTATAAGGAAACTATCGATAATATTACCGGGATGCTGTACGCAAAGGACCTGCTGAAAGAACTAAATCAGCCCGATGGTTCCGGGAATATCAGCCATTACCTGCGTAAGCCCTTTTTTGTACCCGAAAGCAAAAAACTGCGTAGTCTGCTGCACAATTTTCAGAATCAAAAAGTTCACGTGGCGGTAGTGCTTGACGAATACGGCGGGACGGCGGGACTGGTAACAATCGAGGACATTCTGGAGGAACTGGTCGGCGAAATCGTCGATGAGTACGAGCCGCCACAGCCAGAGCCGATTAAAAAGATTGATGAATATACCATCGAAGTCGATGCCCGCTACGAGGTCGATGAACTCAACGATGAACTCGGCATAGGTGTTCCTGAGGATGAAGACTATGAAACCATCGGGGGCTTTGTATTTGCCAAGCTGGGCCATATACCGATGACGGGCGAGACCTTCGAGCACGAAAATCTGCAATTCACCGTTATCGATGCCGGGGAGCGAAAAATCAATCGCCTGCGTATCGTTATCACACCTCCCACCGAGGAGTCGCAGGATAAAACATCATGACCGCCGTCAAGGATAAGGCCGTTTGTATCGGCAAACGCAACTACTCGGAAACCAGCCAGATTGTTACTCTTTTCAGCCGGGGCCAGGGCAAGATCAGGGCCTTGGCCAAGGGCAGCCGCCGAGAACGTGGCAGGTTCGGCGGTGGTATAGACGTGTTAGCCGAGGGTGAAATACTGTTTGTGCCGCCACAAGGCGAAGGTACTTTGGCCATTCTGACCGAATTTGATCTCCAGGAGTCATTCACGAACCTGCGGCAAGATTTGCCGGCCTTACCCTGTGCCGAATATATGAGCTACCTGCTCGGGGAATTCACCGAGGAATTTGATCCTTATGAAAAACTCTACGTTGCTTTTGTGTCAGCCTTGAAACGATTAGGGCCGCAGTGCCGGTCAGAATTGGTCCTGCTGGATTTTGAACTGACTCTGTTGCGAGAGATCGGTCTGTCGCCGGTCTGGGATCGATGCAGCAGTTGCGGCGGACCTCTGGAAACCGACGCTCAATACCTCTATTTCAGTAGCGGCAGCGGTGGAATGCTCTGCCGTGACTGTGAACCAGCTATTGTCGAAAAACGCCCTGTCGATCCGCGGGTACTGCAGGTACTGCAACATCCTGAAACCGCTGAAAACACACCACGAAAAACGGTCTTTGATGCCCATGAACTGCTAAGCTATCATCAACAGGAGTTGGCCGGCAAGCAGGCTGCAGTAATGAAGTTTGTGAACCAGATATTGCGAAAACAGGTTTTGAGTGTATGAGTATAAGAGTGTAAGAGATGAATTATTTGGACGATAGTAACATCTGGGAAGAAGAAATAGAGGAAATTGACGAACCTGTCAAATTCCGTAATCACGTTACCGAGTGTCCCAACTGCAAAAAACCCATCACCGAGGATATGGACAATTGCCCGTACTGCGGCGACATTTTGTTTCGTTACCTGAAGAACGGCACCTTCGTCCCGCGAAAAGGACCTCTGGCAAAGATTGTGGCGGTGATAATCATTCTGATAATTATTCTCGGTATTCTGGCGTTTATAATGGGGAGCCTGGGTATTTTTCAGTAAATGAGGTTTTTTTAGTAGGCGGATTCAACTCCCAAGTGTTACACCACCATAAGTAATTGTCTTAGCAGGCATTAAGAGCGAGCAAAATCGTTCGGGGCCCCAGACAGACAAATTGCCCCGACCCTCTGGCCGAAACGGCCCCAATTTGTCTGTCTGC
>DAOWIP010000417.1 GCA_030640865.1 Sedimentisphaerales bacterium
AACCTTTAAAAACGTCTCCCTCAAGCCGAATTTTAAAACCGCTGTGGAGGTGGAAGTGGATGCGCAGTCGACAAAAGATGATGAGAACATTCCTCATCCGGATACCAAGGTACAGAATGGGGATTATCATATCTCTGCTGTGCCGTTAAAGGATTTCGAACGTGGTCTGATTGAACAGATACTTGATCTGGTTAAACAGATCGAAAAGAAATATCCGACCGAAGCAACGCATTGGCCTGCGGGACCGGGACTGTATCACGTCGATGCTCAGGGGCAAGTTACGGTTTGGCACTACCAACATTTATGGCAACGAAGCACCAATTGTGCCGATGATGAAGTAGGCTGGGGATCGAGCCGGTTGGTCAAGGCGATGGGTATGTATTATCTACCGGACGGCACGCCGTTGCAGTCACGCTGGCGGGAACGCGGCAACGGAATGAAAGACATTCGTGTGAAAGTGGGCCGAACTGTGGAAAAAGAAGATCGTGTCGCTCTCATCCACCGCCACCGTTTACCGAACGATTACGAACTCTTATCGCGCGACGAACGCATAAAAAGAATCCTGCTCGATTATTGGAATCCTAGACCGATAGCAGCTATCGTCCGGGTAGATAAGCCGGCACGTTTGTCGGGGTGGTCGATTGGGGACATCCAACACTTCGATAACTATGATCAATTGCTGGTGACCGGCCCTCCGGGTAGCTACAAGGCATCCCTGTTTGTTAGTGTGAGCTTGCCGGAAGGAATCGACAACCAACGCAAAAAAGGGGCCTCTAACGGCCGTAAAACCGATGTGCAGGTTGTGGAGGAAGAACCATTAAAGGGAGTTGTTGATGGCACAGTATTTGGGCCTGATGGCAAACCCATTGAATGGTATCAGGTGTCCGGTACTTTTTTCGGGTCGTCTCTTTGGTTTTAATATTAGGGCATACTTTTTTTCTCCCTGAAACCCGCGAACGGCCCCTTCTTCTCTTACTCGTTTCGCACTATTTCTTTTCCTCTCTTTTTTCTTCTTCGTTTCCTTCTGACTTCTGACTTCTATCTTTTTCTTTTATTTATTCGTGTCAATTTGTAAGTTCATTCGTGGCCGAAATATTCTTTTCTCCTGTCCTCTGTCTTCTGAATTCTGAATTCTGAATTCTTCTTCTCTCTTTCTCACAACTCACAACTCACAACCCACCACTCACAACTCTTTTTTTTATTCGTGGCTAAAAATACGGCATTTACCAGGCTCATACGGGATAGTCAACGTCGCAGCGCCTATCTTGATCTCGACCGGCTCGGTTTGATCGGTAAAGTCCGTTCGTCGCACCAGTACCCTGTTACCCAGCCGCAGGCCGGAAATTACCGGCCCCGGTTGCCGTGGTACATCGAAACAGATCGGTACTCCATTTTTCAGAAATTCGCCATATTGCTGCGCCGCCGCCCAGACCGGATGCAGTAGCTGGACTTCCTTAACTCGTTCCCGCTTCGCACACCACAGAAAAAACGTGTCATGCCCGCGTAAGAGCATGTGCCATAGCAGTTCCTGGTAATTTCGTTCGCTGAATTGTTGAACACCGGCTCGGTCCTCTTTTTGGCCGACCATTACGGTGTGCCAATGAACAAAACTTATGATGGGAATATTGTGTGGTGTATGACGGCCGGCATTGCCGGCTACCTTCAGCATATTATAGAACCAGCGATAATCGCCCGGCTCGAAATCATACCATTGCCACGTCCACGACCAGGGATAAACAGTCGGCATGGCGAAGGTATAACCGGTTGCCTCGAAATCATTGGCCCAGTGACGGTAGTGAGCTTTTTGATCTACGACTGCCGGCTGACCCGGGACATATTTTTCGAAATAGTCATACCAATAGCGAAAACCGTCGTGGGGGTATAATGCGTAATTACCCACCAGCACATCGGGAAAACGCGATAGTAGCGGCTCGGCATAAACATCATTTTGAATATCGCTGCGCAGGTCACGAATGACTTTTTGGAACTGGAGAAAATTACTGTCAATATCGGGAATATTTTTTCGACAGCGTCGGCATTTTTTCGAGGCCTCCCATGCGCCGTTCCATTCGAGTGGGCCGTCGATCTCCCAGTCGGCAAAAACAAAATCGCACGTCAGCCCTTCACGGGCATAAGCGTCGGCGTACCATTCGATCCGCTCGCGTATTATTTTGCGCCGATGCTCAATCGCAAAGGGACAACCCATATTTTTTTTGCCGAACGATTTGTCTCGGAACGGTTCACCGTTGGCGTCGATATGCGCTGTTTTTTTATCATTGTCGAAAAACGAATAGAGACATGCGTTGGCATTGATATTAATCCGCAGGCCGCACTTTTTTTGCGCCCTGGCAACCGGCAGACATTCGGTCAGACACTGCTCGCGTTCGTCTGGCCGCCAACTGCAAATCAGGCCGATACCTCGCCGGTCCAGTTCTCGCACAAGCACTTCTGCCGTCGCTTCGTCGAGCCGCCCCGGATTCATCGCCGGCCATAAATAAAGCGGCAACCGCCGGCCCCGATCGAATTTTAGCGGTTTGGTATTATCCAATACGAGTTGTATGTGCTCGGGCCATTTCGGAACAGGCTGCTTTGTTTGTCCATAACCCAGCGTTGCAGCCGTCCATAACGCCCCGACTGCGAGACAGGATAATAGGAAATTTCGCATAGCTGCCGACCTCCTGTTTAGTACCTGTTGCGGAAAGCTAAAAACCGTAACTTGTGCTTGTGCCACGGCCATCTTGGCCGTGCTTATGTTCACTAAGTTATTGCATTTCTCAACTATTGCAAGTATAAATATTGTATTGTGAATTAAAGATGTTCTCTATGCTTGCAAGAGCAAAATCGAATTTTTTTTAACAATTTTCCCAACAGCTTTTCCACAGCATGTTTCAACTGAAAATAGTATGTATTTATTTGACGGAATTACTTAATGAAGTCATTGCAAGT
>DAOWIP010000241.1 GCA_030640865.1 Sedimentisphaerales bacterium
GCGAAGATGCCGACGGTGTGCCGGAGTTCGCGTTCGTGATGGACCATCTGGAAGAAGAACGCCGAAACCGTATCACAATCGATACGGCTCAAATATTCTTCAAGACAGCTCGTCGCGAATATACCATTATCGACGCGCCGGGTCATAAGCAGTTTCTAAAAAACATGATTACCGGCTCGACCCAGGCGGAAGCGGCACTGCTGCTGGTGGACGGTCTGGAAGGACTGCGCGAACAGACTCATCGCCATGCCTATATGCTCAGCCTGCTGGGAGTAAAACAGTTGATGGTGGTGATCAATAAAATGGACCTGATCAAATATGACAAGGAAAAGTACGACGACCTGAGCAGTGCTGTTACCGAACGGCTGGGTGAGTTCGGCCTTGAACCGCTGATAGTGATTCCCATATCAGCCCGGCTGGGTGATAACGTGGCCCGACGCAGCGAAAAACTCAACTGGTACGAAGGACCGACGTTACTGGAAGCGCTGGACACACTACAATCGACGCCGAGTGAGGAAGCCGGTGTTTTGCGTTTTCCGATACAGGATATTTATGACGTCGAGGGTGAAAAAATACTTGCGGGGCGAGTGGCGTCCGGCACACTCCGCAAAGGACAGGAAGTTATATTTCATCCGTCAGGCAAATCGGCTGCCGTAGGTCAAATAAAGAAGTGGAACGAACAGGTGAACTCGGCTGTGGCTGGCGAATCGATCGGGCTGGTACTCCGTGATGGTGACGGAGCAATGAAGGCGCTGAAACGGGGCGAAGTCGCCTGCTCAGTAGAAGCATCACCGAACGTCAGTAATACAATCGTTGCGACGGTCTTCTGGATGAGCGGTGAGCCGCTGCGAAAAGGCGAAACTATCGAGTTCAAGTGCGCAACACAGCAGGTCGAATGCAAGGTTCAGAAAATAAGCGACCGTCTGAACTCGTCCAGTCTGGAAATGCTTGCCTCGGATGCCGAGGAACTACGGGAAACAGAAGTCGCCCGGCTGACATTAAAGATGAAAGACTATGTATGTACCGATCCCTTCGAGCAGGTGGCCGAGATGGGCCGCTTCGTGTTAATGCGCGATACCGATACCGTAGCAGGAGGGGTGATTCATTAAAAAGGATAAGGATAGTTGTTGTATGTACTGAACGGTACGGGACTTATGAACTAAAGCAGGCACAAAACCTGCTTTTTTTGTAACAACACCCGCGACAGTACGTCTATCATTATGATAACCGACAAATGTAGGATTTGCAGGCTTGCTAAATGTGCGGTTTAAATTACAATAGGTACGGTTGTGCGTCCATTTACTCTCGGAGGATCGAACGATGTTAGCTCTGTTTGATGACTATGCCGGTATGGAATGGTTTTTTCTCTTGTGCGCCCTGATCGGGGGTACCTTGTTTATGATTCGCCTTGTCCTGCAGTTCGTCGGCGGCGATACGGACATGGACGTCGATGGCGACATTGATATTGATGTAGATATGGATGGCGATATAGACGCCGATGTCGGCGGCGATTCGGACGTCAGTTTCAGAGTGCTGTCGTTACAGGGAATAACCAGTTTCGCTCTTATGTTCGGCCTGGTGGGTTTGGCGATGATGCGTCAGAGCGGCCAGAATGAGATTCGGGCTTTGGCGGCTGCGACCGTGGCCGGGTCGGTAACATTCTTGCTGATGAAATGGATTTTCAACAAGGCCAAAGTCCTTCAGTCCAGTGGCAATATAAAAATGAAAAACGCCGTCGGCAGGGAAGGCGACGTCTATCTGACGATCCACCCGCACGGTACCGGAAAAGTAAGAGTGAGCGTGCAAAATCATTTGAAGGTGTGGAACGCCACAACCGACAGTAACCAGGAAATCAAGACCGGCGAACGTGTCCGCGTAACAGGCGTGGTCTCCGGAAATGTCTTCGTAGTGGAAAAGTTGACTAACTGATCGTTTTACAGGAGATAACATAATGGATAATCTTGCTATGAATATTTTAGCCGCCATTCCGGGCGGGCTGTGGGCTATGGTTGTCGTAGTTCTGGTAATAATTGTTTTCGCCCTGGTTTTGTTCCTGGCCTCGCGTTATAAGCGCTGCCCGTCAGACAGAATTCTGGTGGTCTATGGCAAAGTCGGTAAGGATCAGTCGGCGAAGTGTATTCACGGAGGCGGTACGTTCGTCTGGCCGTTGATTCAGGATTATGCCTTTCTGAGCCTGACACCTATGACGATAAGTATCCCGCTGCAAAACGCCCTGTCGATGCAGAATATCCGGATCAACGTACCCAGTACCTTTACCGTCGGTATCAGCACGGAAAGAGGTATTATGGGCAACGCGGCGGAACGCCTGCTCCGCCTGCCTGCACGCGAAATCGAAGAGATGTCCCAGGAAATCATCTTCGGACAATTGCGTCTGACGGTCGCCTCGCTGACCATCGAGCAGATTAACCAGGACCGTGAAAGTTTCCTCGAATCAATTCGTAAAAACGTCGAGCCGGAACTGAATAAGATCGGGCTTTACCTTATCAACGTGAACATTACCGATATTACCGACGAATCCACTTATATTGAAAGTATCGGCAAGAAGGCCGCCGCCGAAGCCATTAATAGAGCTAAAGTCGATGTGGCTGAACAGGAAAAAGTCGGCTCCATCGGCGAGGCCGAAGCCAACCGTGAAAAGACCGTTCGGGTCGCGGAAAATGTGGCCGAGGCCGATAAGGGCAAGAAAAGGGCAGAGGCAGATCGGCGAGTATATGTCCAGGGGCAGGAGGCTACAGCGGTCGAAGGTGAGAACAAGGCCAAGGCCGACATCGCCGACTACAATGCCGAACTGGCAACCAAAGAAGCTGCGGCCCTGCAGAAAGGTGAAGTGGCAAAACGAGAGGCGGAAGTCGAAATCCAGAAGGCACAGTATCTCGCCGAGCAGGAACGACTCAATGCCGACGAAGTTGTCCGCAAGGAAATTGAAAAACGTAAGATCGAAATCGCCGCCGAGGCCGAGGCCGAACGACTCAGACGAGAAGCCAGAGGTCAGGCCGACGCTATTTTGGCC
>DAOWIP010000018.1 GCA_030640865.1 Sedimentisphaerales bacterium
AGCCTTGAGCAAAGATTTATATTGCTCTCTCTCTCCCTCCCAGGCTTGCAATGTTCTCACAGAATAAACAAGCCTGGGGCCAAAAATAATCGGCATAATGCCGTTGAAAAATATCGGCTGCGAGTGAATAGTACAGTAGAGGAGACTGTTCACCCGCAGCCATTTTTCTGCCCTTTCAGGGCTTTTTTTATAAAAATGCCCAAAGTTGACACAATTTACTTTACAATTCCGTCCGGTTGCTTTACGATACCTTTTCTTATTTTGCAAAAAGTTCTGATTTAATATTAAGACTGGAGCTATGTAAGGAGGTGGCATAGCCGCTTTTTCTGTTTAGCACAAATGGCCAAAAGGCCGCTCCCGTTGGTCGCTGGTTAGAGTGACAGAGTTGTGATATTGGTGTTAACATAGGAGATGATTATGGCAGTAAAAGTGTTTCTGGACGAAAAGGACATTCCTCGTCAATGGTACAATTTGGCGGCTGATTTGCCGACGCCGCTGCAACCCCCGCTGGGGCCTGACGGCAAACCGATTACGCCGGATATGCTGGCCCCGGTTTTTCCTATGAACCTGATCGAGCAGGAGGTTTGCACTGATCGGTGGGTCGATATTCCGGAGGGGATACTGGACCTTCTGTACCGTTGGCGGCCCTCCCCGCTGTATCGGGCGAAGTATTTGGAAGAGGTCCTGGATACTCCGGCACGGATATACTACAAAAATGAAGGCGTAAGCCCGCCAGGTTCTCATAAGCCCAATACGGCAGTGGCTCAGGCGTGGTACAATAAGGAATTCGGTATCAAACGGCTTGTAACGGAAACCGGCGCCGGACAATGGGGCAGCGCCCTGGCTTTTTCCTGTGCGATTTTGGGACTGGAATGCAAGGTTTATATGGTGCGGATAAGTTTTGACCAGAAACCCTTCCGGCGTCTGATGATGGAGACATGGGGCGCGAATTGCGTTGCCAGCCCCAGTTCGGAGACAAACGCCGGCCGTACGATTTTGCAGGAAATGCCCGATACGCCCGGCAGTCTCGGTATTGCTATCAGTGAGGCCATTGAAGCAGCCGTTTCTGACACAACCGGCCAGACCCGTTATGCACTGGGAAGTGTTCTGAACCACGTTATGCTGCATCAGACGATTATCGGCCTGGAGGCCAAGAAGCAGTTGGAAAAGATCGGCGAAAAGAAAGTCGATGTGGTTGTCGGTTGTGCCGGCGGGGGCAGCAACTTTGCCGGTCTGTCATTTCCATTTGTGGCGGATAAAATTGCCGGAGCCCAGATTAAGATTATTCCTGTTGAGCCAACCTCGTGCCCCACAATGACACGTGCGCCTTTCAGTTACGATCACGGCGATACTGCCAAGATGACCCCATTACTGCCGATGCATTCGCTGGGACATGGTTTCGTCCCGCCGCCGATCCACGCGGGTGGGCTGCGTTACCACGGCATGGCCCCGCTGGTATCCCAGGCGATTGTGGAAGGGTTGATGGAACCTCTGGCTCTGCATCAGGTTGAGTGCTATGAGGCCGCGATCCAGTGGGCCAAGACGGAAGGCTTTATCAGCGCACCGGAAACAAGCCACGCTATCGCCGCGGTGATTCGGGAAGCCAAACAGGCCAAAGAAGAAGGCAAAGAAAAAGTCATCCTGTTCAACTGGAGTGGACACGGGCTTATGGACCTGACCGGCTACCAAGCCTTCCTGGAAGGCAAACTCGTCGATTATCCTCTGCCCGATGAAGAGATGCAGAAATCGATCGCATCTATGGATGGGCTGCCAAAACCCAGTACGGCCAAATCGGGCAAGTGGTAGGACAGGTTAGAAGGATTAATTATTTTCGGCGGGATAATCTGGTGTTATTCCACCGTTTTTTAAACCGGAGTTTTGAAACATATATAGTTAATAATCATATTCAGGGGTAAGGGAGGCAATAAAAATGACGCTATATTCCAAATCAGGTTTTGCTATTTCCGTTTTTTTATTATTGGTTACTGCCGCGGCATCAGACGCTGGGGCGAGAGAAGTTATAACCGGTGAACTTAAAAAATGGCATAATATCACCATCACTTTCAACGGTCCCGACTGCGGTGAGGCGGCTACTCCGAACCCCTTCACTGATTACCGACTAAATGTTACTTTCAGCAAAGGTTCGAAAAGTTATGTCGTTCCCGGTTATTATGCCGCTGACGGTAATGCCGCCGAAACCAGCGCCGTTTCAGGCAGCAAATGGCGGGTACATTTTGTGCCGAATGAAGCGGGTACATGGAAATACGTTACGACCTTCCGAACAGGCAGGAATATTGCCGTCAACACTGATAAGTCGGCGGGCAAGGCCCTTGCTTTCGACGGCGTCAAAGGAACTTTTACCGTTGCCGCCAGCGATAAAACCGGGCGTGACCACCGAGGCAAGGGATTTCTGGGCTATGTGGGCAGCCGTTATCTACAATTTATGGGGACAGGTGAATATTTCCTCAAAGGCGGCGCCGATAGCCCCGAAAATTTCCTGGCTTATGGTGATTTTGACAACACCTTCGACACAGGAAAGCATACCCCTCAGGATAAAGACGGCAGTAAGGGCTTCATTCATACTTATGCCCCACACCGGCGCGACTGGCATAACGGCGATCCGACCTGGAAGAACGGTAAGGGCAAAGGCATTATCGGTGCCCTGAACTATCTGGCCGGCAAGGGGATGAACAGTGTTTATTTTCTTACCTACAATCTTGATGGTGGAGACGGCAAGGATGTCTGGCCCTGGACCGGTCCGAGTGAAAAATGCCGCTTCGACTGTAGCAAGCTCGATCAGTGGGAGATCGTATTTACTCACATGGATCGTCTGGGCCTGATGTTACATGTCATTACCCAGGAGCAGGAAAACGATCAGGGGCTTGACGGCGGCGAACTGGGGCCTCAGCGTAAGCTATATTACCGGGAACTGATCGCTCGTTTTAGTCATCACCTGGCACTTGTCTGGAATCTCGGTGAGGAAAATACCAACACCAATACCCAGCGCAGGGCCTTCTGCCGTTATATCAAAGACCTCGATCCGTATGACCACCCGATTGTCTGCCATACCTTCCCCGACAAAATTGAGCAGGTGTACAGACCGCTGTTGGGTTATGAATATTTCGACGGTCCGTCGCTGCAGACAAACGATGCCCATAAGCAAACTGTCAAGTGGATCGATCTGTCCGGCCGGAGCGGCAGAAAGTGGTTTGTGTCGCTGGATGAGGTCGGTACTGCCGGTACAGGGGTCAAGCCCGACAAGGATGACTATTGGCACAATGAAGTACGCCATAAACATTTGTGGGGCCACCTGATGGCCGGCGGGGCTGGAGTGGAATGGTATTTCGGATATAAATATGCCCACAACGATTTAAATTGTGAGGATTGGCGCAGCCGTGATAATATGTGGAACCAGACCCGTTACGCACTGGAGTTTTTTCATCAGCATCTTCCTTTTACAGAGATGGATCACCACGATGAACTGACGGCGGCCGGGGATGATTACTGCTTTGCTCAACCGGGCAAGGTCTATGTGATTTATCTGCCAAAGGGTGGTACGACGAAACTGGATTTGGGACAATCCGCCGGCACTTTCAGCGTAAAGTGGTACAACCCACGCGGCGGCGGACCATTGCAGAGCGGCAGCCTCAAATCAGTACGGGCCCCGGGCATGGTTTCGGTCGGCCGACCGCCGAGCGACCCTAAAAAAGATTGGGTGGTATTGGTAAGGTTACGATAATAACCGGCGTTTTGCGAAAGTCTTGTAATAATTTTATTGAAAATGTGTTACACTGCTTATGATGAGCATTAACGAACACGATCAACGCCTTATCCGCTGCCGGATGCTCGGTCATGATATAAACTTCGGGTACTGCCGTGAGGGGATAGGCGAGATGCCCTGCCGCAGGATATTCGACTGCTGGTTCGAGCAATTTGATGTCGAAAGTTTTATGCGCGAGCACTACACAAAAGAACAAATCGAAAAAATCCTCGCTCCGCCCAAACCGAAAATGGTATCACTCGTCGAACTGATTCAACAGGCTAAGAAGAATGCCCGAAAAGCAGATTAGTTATACCCATCGGGTATGATTTATGTCACAAATCACGATTAGAACAAATAGTTGCGTAAACGCTTAAGGCAGAATAATCATGGCACAGTGTCCCCGAGTTATACGCATCGCATATGGGAATTCCCGCGAAGTTTGACCCCGAAAATGTACCGGATATCTTTAAATTCCCAATACCGCATAAATCCTCACTTCGTTGGCAAGCTTGGTTAGTTGCAGGGAAATGAGCCCCTGTTGTGCGACATAAAGCGATCGTTGCGCATCAAGGACGCTCAGGTAACTGTCAATCCCATTTGTATAGCGTTTATTTGAGAGGCTATATATCTTCTGTGTGGAATTAACTATAGACTGTTGCGCCACTACTTGTTGATCCACAGTGCCTCGCACGGCAAGGGCATCGGCTACCTCCCTGAAAGCTGTCTGGATAGCCTTCTCATATTGTGTTATCGCGATTTTCTGAACCGCTTTGCTGACCCTGTACGCAGCCCAGGTGCGGGCGTCAAAAATCGGCATAGCCACCTGCGGCGCAAAGCTCCAGGTGTCCGACCCGGAACTGAATAGGCCGGATAGCTCATTGCTTGCGGTTCCCACCGCGGTAGTTAGTGCAATGCGGGGGAAAAAGGCGGACCGGGCCGCACCGATATAGGCATAGGCGCCTTTTAGCTGATGTTCCGCCGCCATAATATCCGGTCGCCGAAGAAGTACCTCGGAAGACAGACCCGGGGAAATATCCCTGGGCGGACTAACACTTGCCAGATCAGGGGGCAAGAAGTCTTCCGGCACCGGAGAGCCGGCCAAAAGGTTCAATGCGTTTCGGTCCTGCGCCACCAGTTGAGTATAGCGTGCAACATTTCCCTGGGCTGCATCTACCTGAGTTTGCGACCGGCGCAGATCCAATTCGTTTGCGATCCCAACTTCGTATTGCCGCCGGATTAAATCGTAAGCTCCCTGCTGCGTCTCGAGGGTGGACCGGGCCAAATTGAGGTTTCCCCGATCTGCGGCAAGGGTCAGATAAACCCTGGCAACCTCGGACACCATCGCGATCTGTGCGCTGCGACGGGCCTGCTCCGTGGCCAGGTATTCCTGTAAAGCCTGTTCTTCCAGGCTGCGGATGCGGCCGAAGAAGTCAATCTCCCACGAAATTATCCCCAGATTAACGTTAAATTGCCTGGTTGTCCTCGGCTCTCCGGGAGGCGTAAGATCGGCGGAACTCCGTTGTTTGCTTCCCACGCCCGTCGCACTGACTGCTGGAAACAGCTCGGCCCGTTGAATCCCATACATTGCGCGTGCCTTTTCCACGTTCAACGCGGCAAGCCGCAGGTCTCGGTTGTTGTTCAGAGCAGTCTCGATAATCTGTTGAAGCTTTTGGTCGGTGAAAAATTCCTGCCACCCGATATCCGAGGCGGTCGGTGCACCCTGTGGGGATTGGCTGTTCTGATATGCCGAACCATCCGGCCATTCAGTCGGGATCGGTGCTTCCGGCCTTGTGTATTTCGGCGTCATAGTGCATCCACCTGGAAAGAGGACTATTACAACCAACAAAAATAACAATTGTCTATTCATATCATTGAACCTCTGATGGATTTTCATCAACATATTTCACAGTTACATTCTTTTTCCGTTTGCCAAAGGTCTTCTCAATCATCACATAAAATAGCGGCGTGAACAATACTACGAGAATCGTTCCGGTGATCATACCGCCCAGCACCACGGTCCCGATGGCAACCATAGCCCCTGCTCCCGCGCCCGTGCTCAAGGCCAGGGGCAGCACAGCCAAACCGGTCGTAGCCGACGTCATGATGATCGGCCGAAGCCGCAACTTTACTGCCCGGAGTGCGGCCTCAATCAAGCCCGTCTCTTGCTCCAAGCCCTCCCTGGCAAACTGTACAATCAGTATGGCGTTCTTGGTGGCCAAACCCAGGGTGTTCAACAACCCAATCTGAAAATAGATGTCGTTCGGTAACCCACGCAGCATTGAAGCGAGGGTGCCGCCAATGATCCCGAGCGGCAAGATCAGCAAGATTGTAATGGGGATGATCCAGCTCGCGTAGAGGGCTGCCAAGTAAAGGAACATGACAAAAATTGCAAATGTGTACAACAAGGGTGCCACAGACGTACCCTGTCGCTCCTGGTATGAAAGCCCTGTCCAGTCATAGCCGATCCCCTGTGGCAATCTTGCCGTCAACTCTTCCATTGCCTGCATGGCCTCGCCGGAACTCCTGCCCGGCGCAGGCTCGCCCCAGATATTCATAGACGGAAAGCCATTGAATCGCTCCAGCTTGGGAGAACCGCTCGTCCAGCGGCCGGATGCAAACGAGGAAAACGGCACCATCTTCCCGGCAATATTGCGCACGTAAAGTTTTTTCAAGTCTTTCGGCAGCATGCGGTAGGGAGCATCCGCCTGGGCATAAACCCGCTTGACGCGACCAGCCTGAATGAAGTCGTTAACGTAGGCGCTGCCGAAGGCCGCCGAGATGGTGTTGTGGATCGAGGTAATGGGTAACCCTTGAGCGCCCGCCTTTTCCCAGTCCACATCAATCCGGTATTCGGGCACATCCTCCAAACCGTTGGGCCGGACATTCACCAGCCTCGGATCCTGAGCCGCCATACCGAGAAACTGGTTGCGGGCATTCATCAGGGCCTTGTGCCCGATGCCGCCGCGATCTGACAACTCGAAATCAACCCCCATGGCATTGCCAAGTTCGATGATGGCCGGCGGCGGAAAGACAAAAACCATGGCGTCTTTTATCCGGGAAAGCGACCCCATGGCCCGGCCGGCAATGACTGGTGCTCTCAAATCGGGACGGTCGCGGAGATCCCAATCCTTCAGCTTGACAAACACCATACCGTTATTTTGAGCTATACCGGAAAAGCCTATGCCGGCAATGGTTACACAGGATTCCACCGCCTCCTCCTCGTTCTCCTGGAAATAACACTGGACTTTATCCGCAACAGTCTGGGTCTGCTCGAGGGTGGCACCTGTCGGCATGATGACCTGGGCCAGCAAGATTCCCTGGTCTTCATCGGGGAGATAGCCCGTTTGCATTCGCATGAAAAGGAATCCCAATCCTGCCACAATTACGATGTACACGGCCACGTAACGCAGTTTTCGGGCCAGAACATGGCCGAGGAGGTTTACAGTGATGTCCCGGAAGCGGAAGAAAACACGGTCGAACCCCACAAAAAACGGGCGAAAGAGTTTAATCGCATACTCTGCCGGCTCATGCCCTTTGGCAACCGGCTTGAGAATTGACGCACATAGCACCGGCGTCAGGACCAAGGCCACCACGAGTGACACCATCATGGTCCCGCAGATGGTCAAGGAAAATTGGCGGTAGATGACCCCGGTGGAGCCGGGAAAGAAGGCGATGGGAGCAAACAACGCCATGATCACCAAATCCATCGAGACCACGGCGGTGGTAATCTGCCCCATGCACTTGGCGGTAGCATCCCGTGGCGAAAGCCCCTCTTCCGTCATGATTCGTTCGACATTTTCCACTATCACGATGACGTCGTCCACAATCAGGCCAATAGAGAGTACCATGGCGAACATCGTCAGCATGTTTATTGAAAACCCGAAAAGGCCCAGACACGCAAATGTGCCCAGTACCACGATCGGAACCTCGATGGTCGGAATCATTGTGGTCCGAAGGTTACCTAAGAACAGCCACATAACCAAAAAGACAAGCACAATCGCCTTGATAAGGGTCTTGACGACCTCGCGAATGGAAACCCTGATAAAGGGGGTGGTATCATAGGGATATACGACCTTCATCCCCGGCGGAAAGTAGCGGCTCATCTCCTCCAGTTTTTTCTTGATGGCGTCGGCTGTATCCAGCGCGTTGGCGCCGGGCGTCTGCCGGATGGCCAGAACGCCGGTAGGTTTGCCGTTGTAACGAGCTTCGATACCGTAGAACTCGGTTCCCAGCTCAGTCCGTCCTACGTCTTTGACCCGCACGATGGAGCCGTCCGGATTGGTGCGCAGGGGGATGGCGGCGAATTCCTCTGGGGTTTGGAGCAGGTTCTGGACAATGATGGAGGCGTTTAGACGCTGGCCTTCCACCGCCGGCATCCCGCCGAACTGACCGGCGGAAACCTCCACATTGTAGGCCCGCAGCGCCAGGATCACATCTTCAATGGTCAAGTGATAATCGGTCAGCGTATCCGGATTCAGCCAGATACGCATGGCATACTGCGAGCCGAAATTTTCAACCTCACCTACGCCGGGTATGCGGGCCAGCACCTTTTCCAGATTGGAC